>MEUA01000052.1 GCA_001771505.1 candidate division WOR-1 bacterium RIFOXYB2_FULL_36_35 | reverse complement strand
ACAAGAAATTATAACATTGGTGTTGCTTGGGATTTGATTTTAGAACAAACGAAATTATTGGTCGATGATATTGAATATTGGCACAATGCAAAGGAAATGACAATTTTTGAACAGAGCTTGCGAATTCATCATCGCTTGGTAAAAATACATCCATTTGTAAATGGAAACGGAAGGCATGCAAGATTGGTTTCTGATATTTTTTTATTTAATAATGCCCATAAATTACCAAACTGGCCAAATGCGGAACTAATCAATGAAACGAATATCAGGGAAAAATATATCGAAGCCTTGAGAGCTGCGGATAACGCTGATTATGATTTACTTGAAAATTTTACAAGAGAGCTTCTCTCCTAAAATGCGCTCATTTTTAGGTTGACATTCCGTTTTGTGAGAGTGTGATTGGAATGTGATAAAAAGGGAGCTTGATTTATCAAAAAAACTATTTCATAAAAAGATCGTAAAACTGCTTGACTAATATAGTTTTACGGCGTAAAATTGAGCCATGGACACAATAAAGCGCTCTATAGAGCTACCAAAAGATCATAGTTTTTTCTTATTTGGACCAAGACAAACAGGAAAAAGCACGCTGCTCAAAATGCTTTTTTTAAAAGAAAATATACTTTTTTATAATTTACTTGATAAAGAAACATTTCTTCGTTTTTTATCACATCCTTCACTTTTGCGAGAAGAAGTTCATTCTCGACGGAAAGAGATCACTCATGTCATAATCGACGAAGTACAACGAATACCTGATTTACTAAATGAAGTTCACTTAATAATGGAATCCCCAAATCCTCCTTTTTTTGTATTGACAGGATCAAGTGCGAGGCGACTGAAGAGACACGAGGCAAATTTATTGGCAGGAAGAGCTTTGTCTTATAGTCTTCACCCTTTAACTATTGATGAATTGGGCTCTGATTTCTCCTTGCTTAAGGCCTTGCAATTTGGCACCATCCCCAGCATATACACTGAAGGGAAAGAGGCTTTTGCTATTGAAAGGCTAAGGGCTTATGTTGATACCTATTTACAAGAAGAGATCGAAAGAGAGGCTCAATTACGCAGAATAGATCGCTTTAGCCATTTTCTTTTGATAGCAGGAAGCGAAAATGGCAATGTAATTAATTATTCTAATATTGCCAGAGAGACTTCTGTCTCTCTTTCAACGGTCAAAGGATATTTTCAGATTTTAGTTGATACACTGATTGGAAGATTTATTTATCCATTTACAAAATCTGTACGCCATCGTCTTTCAAAACATCCTAAATTTTACTTCTTTGATGTAGGGGTAGCCCGTGCTTTATCCAAACAACTAACCGTGCCACTGGAACCTCACACTTCGCTTTTTGGAAGAGCTTTTGAACATTTTATTGTTTTAGAAATCATGCGTTACAACGACTATAATAGGCTTGATTTGGCTTTTTCTCATTACAGAACAGAAAAAGGAGTAGAAGTTGATTTAATTATAGAAACTCCTAGAGGCAAAATATTGGCAATAGAAATAAAAGCAACAGACACAATCGATTCAACACATCTTAGAAGCTTGAGGTCTTTTGCAGAAGCAAGTCCTGGAGCCAAGCTCTGTTGCGTTTGCCAGGCGCCACATAGGATGGAGCGTAATGCTATTACTATTCTTCCATGGCAAGAACTACTCACTTGGCTTACAGAAGCATTAGCCCCCGATCATTTACCCCGATAAATTTAATGATTATGCATCTCCGAAAATAGAAACAAAATGTAAAGAAGATTAAATTGGTAAGATAGAAACTCAACTATTACCGGAATGTTAAAACAACTTATAACCCTATTCTTCGATTAATCCACTTTTTGAAAAATAAATCGCTTAGAGTGTAATGACCGTTGGCTCGTTCAATAATCTCTTTTTTTTCTAAAGTTTTAATCGCTTTTTGCAGGGCGGATACGGATTTTAATGCGTATTTTTGTAAAAATACTTGCGAGAAAAGAGATAAAATTTCATCATAAGCCAAAGCTTTTACTAAAGTTCTTTGGACAGAAGATAAATCTTCCCAAATAGCAGAAAAAGAGGACTCCTCTTCCATGATAAGCTGTTCAAGCGTACTATCAACATCTTTTAAATTGGCATTTCTTTGTTCATGGCAATTATCCCATAAAATGTGGCAAAATAATTGAGTATAGTAAGGGTGGCACTCTGTAATGCTTAATATCTTCTCAATTTCTTCTTCTTTAATTTTTATTCCGGTCTTAAAAAAGTTCTCTTTTATGAAACTTGCAAAATCTTGTGAGGAGATTTTAAGCAATGGGAAATGCCTGCCACAATTATAAAGAGGTCGATTTTTATCTTTAAACATTCCCTGCATCAAGTGGCGCTTACTACCTAAAAATACATATGAGATATTTTGATGCTTTTGAATGTGGGAGCGTATTATTCTCTCTAATTTATCAGCTTCTTCAAGCTTTGAAATTTCCTGAAACTCGTCAAAAACAACTAATGCGATTTTCCCCCTGCTTTTTGCCAGCTTGGGAACCGCTTCCAATAAATCATCCAAAACCTCTTCTTTTTCTTTAAAAAGCCTCTCCAAATCAAAAGAAATTTCCGCATCTCCGTGGGGCCTTAAAATTATTTTAGGAATAAGTTTTGGGAGAATTTTGCCTAATGTTTTTATAAATGTTTTTAAGTTTGAAGAGGCCTCCAAGCTTGATATGGCCTCTGCGAAAATCTTTACAAAATCGTTGAAAGTTGTCATTGGAAAAAGATCGATATAAAAAGTCAAAATTCCGCGATTTTTAACCGTTCCAATTGTTTTTTTTATGAGGGATGTTTTGCCATATCGCCTTGGGGAATAGAGAATAACATTGAGTCCCTGCTCAATATCAGAAATAAGCTCTTTTAGCTCGGATTTTCTATCCGTAAAGGCATCTCCTAAGACCTCTTTGCCGAAAAAGAACGGATTTTTCATAATGTTTCAAATTATCCTTGTAGAATTATTCTGTTTGGATAATTATACCATGCAGGCAGATTTGCGTCTATGATTTTTTAAGCTCCTCCATCCTTGCCCTAATCTTCTTTTCAAGCCCGGTATCTTTTTGGAAACAATGCAAAATATTGACAAAATTTCTTAATATGGTATAGTGATAAAAATTGAGTAAACCATATTATGGAATATTTAGATAAAAAGCTAAAAAATCGAATAGAAGAAAAGCTTAAAAAATTAAATAAATTTCGACCTTTGCCTGCGTCTTTTGTTAAAAAACTACAGCAACAATTTGAGATAGAGATGACTTATAATTCTAACGGAATTGAAGGGAACAGCCTTAATTTAAAAGAAACCTTTTTGGTTATTAATGAAGGAATTACGATCAAGGGAAAGCCATTAAAAGATCACTTGGAAGCTAAAAATCATTACGAAGCCTTGGAATACTTAACAGGTCTGGTTTCGCATGATAAACGACAAACTATTTCAGAAATGCTCATTCGGAGTTTGCATCAATTAGTGGTGCATGATACCGAGAAAGAGTGGGCAGGAAAATATAGGGATGGCAATGTAATTATTGGTGGGGCGGATCATACACCTCCTGATGCTCTTCAAATTTCAGGCAAAATGAAAGATGTAATTGATTGGGTAAGAAAAAATCAAAAAAAAATACATCCTATAGAACTTGCCGCTTTATTACATCACAAAATTGTGCATATCCACCCATTTTTTGATGGAAACGGAAGAACTGCAAGGCTTGTGATGAACATATTGATAATGCAACGAGGTTATCCGTTAGCGATAGTTTTAAAAAATGATCGCAAAAAATATTATAGAGTGTTATCAAGGGCAGACAAAGGGGACTATCTTCCATTGGTAAGATTTATAGCCCAAAATGTCGAAAGATCACTTAATATTTATTTAAAAGCTATTACGCCTTTTTCCGAAAAAAACGAAAAAGATGAATTATTATCAAGAATCAGCGTGAAAACCGGAATTTCTGCTAAATATTTGAATTTACTTGCCAGAAAAGGAAAGCTTGAAGCATATAAACAAGGGCGCAATTGGTTAACAACCAAAGAAGCTGTTGATCGATATTTTGAAAATAGGGAAAGAAAAAGAGGATAATAACAAAATGGCTTTGCAAGTTTTTTTGTTGTTAATTCGTGGGAGTTGATGATAAGTTGCATTTTCATGCTCCAGTAGACAGTTGGGAAGACATAGATGGAGCTAACCGCTATGCGCCAGAAAATGTAGGAGCAATACAAAATAGGTATTATCCCGATAAATTTAATGATTATGCATCTCCGAAAATAGAAACAAAATGTAAAGAAGATTAAATTGGTAAGATAGAAATTAATGTTAACTGCTATTTTCAATTTGAAATTAGAAAATAATATTATACCCCAATTCGCATTATATCTTTTTTGTTTTTGCAGATTACCATTGTATTATCATCTTCCCAGTGCTCAAACGCAGCTTCGTTTGTGACGTTAATAATTTGATAAATCATTTTATAAGGCAAGGATATAATATTTTTTGTATCAAATACTCTTAACTCATCTGGACAGCCCCAATAACAGCCATTTACTGCTATTTTATCAACTGATGGAGAGGGGAAAATGCCTGTCCAGATAAATGGGTCAGCCGTTGAGTAATAGCTATGCAATTTGTATGTTGTTGTGTCAAAAACCGAATAGCCCCCTGCAAATTCGGGTAATAATAAATATTCCGTGCCATTTTTTTTAATCCAAATGGCGCTATCTTCATTGTCGGTAGAGTCGGAAAGATACTCAAATATTTTTTTATAAGTTTCTGTGACCCAAATTTCGATTTTACAAATTAAACAATTTCTTTTTGGATTAGCTTGCTTATATTTAAAAACTGCATAGTAGTATAGTCCACTAGTGGAGAGTTTGACTTTTTCTCCTGGAATTTCATTTTGTTTGTCAAAGTACTTTAAAATATCTTTTCTTAAGATTGCTATTTCTTCTGTCATTTTTGTTTAATCCCAAAATTTTTTTCAATCAATTCCTTCTGCTTTTTGTTCTTCCATCCTTGCCCTAATTTTCTTTTCAAATCCGATATTTTTTGGGGTATAAAACTTTTTTTTGCTTTTCATATATTCCTGCGCGACAAATCCACCTTCATAATCATGCGCATATTTATAGCCCTTTCCCTTGCCTAGCTCTTTCTCCTGCTTATAAACGGCATTCTTTAAATGCTCCGGCACTTCTTGCGTTGTCTCGTTTTCCACTTCAGCCATCGCCTCATTTATTCCAACATAAGAAGCGTTGCTTTTTGGCGCTGTTGCGACATATGTTGTCGCTTGGGCTAATGGAATTCTTGCTTCAGGCATTCCGACAAATTCTGCTACCTGCATCGCTGAATTAGCAACTACAAGGGCGAGAGGATCGGCATTTCCAACATCCTCCGCCGCGCATATTACTATCCTTCTTGCGATAAATCTTGGATCTTCTCCAGCGTAAATCATCTTTGCGAGGTAATAAAGCGCCGCATCGGGATCGGAGCCTCGCATCGATTTTATAAAAGCTGAAATCGTATCGTAGTGCTGTGTCCCTTTTTTGTCATAAACGACCTTTTTCTTTTGAATGGACTCTTCGGCAACTTGTAGTGTTATGTTTATTGTCTCTTTCTTGTCTTTTGGTGTCGATAAAACAGCCAGCTCCAAAGCCGAAAGCGCACGACGTGCATCGCCATCTGAAATTTTTGCGAGATGAGAAAGAGCTTCATCATCTATTTTGACTTTTAAATTTCCAAACCCTCTTTCCTTGTCTGTTAAAGCATTGTTGATGACTTTTTTTAAATCTTCTGTCGAAAGAGGTTTTAATTCAAAAATTTGAGAACGCGAAACAAGAGCCGAATTCACATAAAAGAAAGGATTTTCTGTTGTTGCTCCGATTAAGATTAAATTCCCTTCTTCAACATCAGGCAATAAAGAGTCTTGCTGAAGCTTGTTAAACCTGTGTATCTCATCTAAAAATAATATAGTTTTTATCTTATTTAATTTCCTTCTTTCTTTTGCCTGTTTACTTGCCTTTCGGATATCGTCAACGCTTGCGGTTGCGGCATTTAGCCATTCAAAATGTCCCTTTGTAGTATTTGCAATAACCCTTGCTATTACAGTTTTCCCAACTCCCGGAGGGCCATACAGGATAATCGAAGTTATTTTATCTGTTTCAATAAGCCGGCGCAGAAGTTTGTCTTTTCCTAAAATATTTTTCTGACCTGCAATTTCATCGATTATACGCGGAGCCATGCGATAGGGGAGGGGTTGGTTTTCTTTTTTGTCTTGATAGTCAAAAAGGTCCATAAAATAATTATAACAGTTTTAACAATATTTCACCCCGATTATTCACCCCGATTATGAAATCGGGGTTCATAGACGAACAGACTTCTAGCAGAGTACTAAATAATACAAGATTTATTGCGCTTATCTCGATAGTTAATTGGTCGTGGGGAGGAGGTGATAAATATGTCAGACTTTTTATTTTCGAAAAATGCCATAAACTCCATCTTAAGTCCTACAAATACAAGTTCTGGGGTACAAACTTCTAAGACAGATCCAAATCAATTCCTTAATTTATTGGCGGGAGTTGTCTTAGGGGATAAAGCAAATGAAATTGATGAGGGGACACAGGTTCATCCTACTCATAATGATTCCGATGATCCGACAGAAACTCCTACTGTGCCGGTTTGGGTACAAGTTGGAGATGGAGGGACAGGGGCAGGAGGAGAGACGGAGGATCCTTCAATTCCGGGGGTGGGGGAACAAGTTCATACAACTCCTAGCGAGCCGGAAGGGGAAGAGACTGATCCTACTATTCCAGAGGTAGGAGATCAAGTTGGAGATGGCGGTGAAACTCATCTGCCGACAGGGGACATTGGTGGCGATTGGACGCCAAATCAAACCGCTCCTGGTGGGGGATTTTGAATGTTTTTAGAGGCTTGAAATCTCCTGAATAATTTCAGGAGATCCGGGGCCTCTTTCTAGTCCAGTATACCTTATAAAAGGGTGCGGAGCGTTGATTGAAAACCAAAAATGCATAACAGGAATTATTCCTGAAAGAAATCCCATATCGGGCTTTAAATCAACTCTATAGCAAGAGATGTTCTTATCTCCTATTTTAATATTTTCAGGAGAATAAGAGATAAATATATTCATGCCATAAGTATTTCCGTCAGGAATAATCATTTTGATTTTATCTTCTTTTATATTATTGGTGATCATGTTTTGAAAATAAAAACTTGCGCCCCGAGCTGTCATTGTTTTTGGTGTTAGCTTGATTGTTTTTGATGTTTTCTTGTCGGTTTTATAGTCTTTTTTATTAAAGATAGCCTCTTTATCTGCCCAATCAAAGGTTAGTGATAAGTCTTGATAGGGGGTGGCCTCTTTATTGATTTTTGTTGTTTGCGCATAAGCGGAAATTTTATTATTTTCCAACTGATAATTTGCTTGATTTGTTGTATAAAAGTATTTTCCATCTTTATCGAGAGTTTTTATTTTTGAGGTTATAACAAGGAAATCCCCATTTTCTTCTGTTTGTTTTTGAAAGGTAGTTTTTTCTTCAGTCACAAGTTTTTTGTTTTCCTGAAGATAAGTATTAATTGAGAATTCCGTATTAAACAAATTTTTTGGAACTGGTATTTTATATAAGCCGGACGCAAAAGAAGAGAAACTCAGAACAAATAAAAGGACAAATATTAAATTCTTCATAGTGGTTTATTATACCATGACTCAATAAGCCCTGATAATCATAATCGAGGTTTATTCTATAAATATATGTAAAATATACACAAGTTTTTTAAGTAGTTTTACGATATATAATTGAACCCCGATTAAGATAATCGAGGTGAAATGGGGTGAACGGGTTTATGTCTATAAACTGGAATCCACAAAGTTTTATTTCTTCTTTTTCCAGGGAGGATCTTTCCAGTTATGGCAGAGAAGAGGGGAAAAATAAATTTTTCGAGCAATTACTAGACCTTTTTGACACAGACCCAACACAGAAAAAAGATCTAGAAAAAAATTCTGCCCCAAAAATGCCAGAAGATATTGGTGATGGCGAAGTGGGGAGCGGGGAAGGGCCTTGTTTATCTGGCGTTTTGGGGCAGGCTAAAAACCCTGTTGAACTTAATGCCCCATTTACTGCGCCATTAGAAACACCAGAAGAGATAGACATCTTTGAATTGTTATAATTTTTTTATCACATAAAATGCCCGATTGTAAGAGTGTGGTGGTTTACTTAACCCACTGTTTTGAGTTAACAGCCTCATCTATTTTATTTTCCAACTCGATGAGCTTCTTGGGGGCTGAAAAATCTCCGCGATAATGGCTTATTTTTTTATTCTTATTTCCAATTTTTACAGAAGTTGTAATATTGGGCATATCCGTTGCGTCGTGGTTAAAATATTCGTCTTTAAATGAAAAATAACCTTCGTTTTCAAATGTTGATAATAGAAAATTAAGGCTTTCTTTATCTATTTTTGATTTTTTAATGCCTGTTGTTTTTACAAATAACTTCCCTTCGTAAATTACAAGCCCATCATCATAAATAGCCAAGCTGTAGCTGGGGGTTCCACGCCCGCTCCCTCTTGCTAAAGTTATTATTGGAGGGGTTATTTCAGGATCAGGGATATCAATATTTTTGTCAATCGGAGCAACTCCCATAAATAAAAAAAACGGAACAACCATAAAAAGCGAAGCAAATTTATTAATCTGCATAAGACATAATCTATCAAGTAGGAAGTATTTCGTCAAATGGTTTTTTGTTTTCTTCCTCTTCTGTTTCTTCCCCTTCTTTTTCCTGAATTTTCTCTTTATTGGGCGGAGCCGACCAGATGTTTATATTTAAACCCAAATCATTTACAATGCCCAGAGCTAAGAGAATGTCATCATAAATGGTTTTTAAAAAATCACGATTGAGTGCGCTTTTTTCACGAAGAAGATCAAAAATCCATGTTTGCCCCGGCATAGCGATATAAACTTTGTTTTTTGTGAAAGATAACATCAACTCCCTATTTGCCTTTCTTTTTAAGTCAAGAATTTTGTACATTATATTTGGCGTTAACACATATCTTGCTTCAATCTGATCCGTTGTATATACTACAAATTCATTTTCAAATTCAGGGCTTTCCATGTATGCCAGCTCTCCTTGGCGGCTTAAAGATTGTATGGATTGCGCCAAAAATCCTATCTTTTTTTCCAATGTATCAGGAAGGACAATTGTGCGCCCTTTTATTTTTTTGGGCAGATCCGCCATTATAAAAAGACCTTTAAAAGGATAAATGTCCTCTATTTTTTTTCTGGAAACCAACGGGCGCAAATAAAGGAAGGTAACGGCAAAAAGATTGATGACAGGAAGGTAAAAAAGAAAGTTTATTCTTCCATACGGACTTGAAGAGGTTAAGGCTATGCTTGAGAAAGTAATTTCCACGTTTTCTATTGTGCCTTCTATTCCGCCATTTCCCATTACATACACCGCTTGGTTTTCTTTGAAAAAAGGGAACAAAGAACTTCTTTCTATGTCTCTTGATTTTATGGTTTTATATTTTTTATATTTAAATCCCGGAGCCATCTCTTTTACAAGTTCTTCTATAATTTTATGTTGTGCCTCATACATGCTTGGGGCAAAAAAAGCTGCCAACACGCCCAATATTGGGACAAATGCTACAGGAATAGGGAAAAGAGAAATATATGCCGAAAACCCGCTTATTATAGGGTAGCTTACAATCCCCATAGAAGAAAGAATCCCCAGGAAAATAAAAAGCGTTATACAAAAAAGAAATACTTGTAAACTAGCAATACTAATCCCAGAAAGAAGGCTGTATATATGCCTTGTTTTTTCAAGGTTTTTAAGGAGAGGGAGAAGCTCTTGATATATTGTTTTAAATGGTTTCATCTTTTCTATAGAGAAGTCCCTGTATTTATTTTGGGGCTTGCTTTTTCTTCTTCAGGAATTTCAAAAAAGACTTTCTTTTTGAACCCTGCAATATCAGCTATTATTTTTGAAGGGAATATTTCTATGCTGTTGTTATAATTAAATACGGATGCGTTATAGGCTCTTCTTGCGGCGGCAATTTGCTCTTCAATTTCGTTTAACGCCGCTTGTAGCTGTAAGAAGTTTTCATTTGATTTTAAAATAGGGTAATTTTCAACAGTGATCATAAAATGTGAAAGGAGAGCGGATAAAATGTTTTCTTTTTCAAATCTTTGCTTTTCCTTTAATTCAGGGGATATGGCTTGAGCCCGTATTTCCG
>MEUA01000051.1 GCA_001771505.1 candidate division WOR-1 bacterium RIFOXYB2_FULL_36_35 | reverse complement strand
AAAGGGAGTTTTGATGAAAAAAGCGGTATATCCGGGAAGTTTTGATCCTATAACCAATGGGCATCTTGATATCATAAAAAGGGCGGCAGAGATTTTTGATGAGGTATGTGTCGCTGTGATTTCCAATCCTGATAAAAATGCCTATTTTTCATTGGAAGAAAGACTTCAAATGTTAAAAGAGGCCGCAAAAGATATAAAAAAGGTAAAGGTTGATTATTTTGATGGTTTGCTTGTCGATTATGCAAAGCATAAAGGGTTTGAAGCTATTATCAGAGGATTAAGAGCTGTTTCTGATTTTGATTACGAGTTCCAAATGGCGCTTACAAATCGTCAAATGAATCCCAAAATTGAAACTGTTTTTTTGATGACCGATTACAAGTATTCTTATTTGAGTTCTAGCATTGTAAAACAGATAGCCCATTTTGGCGGGGATGTTCACAATCTGGTACCGGAAAATGTGGCAGAGAGACTAAAAAAAAGTTAACAGTTTACTGTGTACAGTAGAGGCAAAAATACTGTAAACTGTTAACTGTAAACAGTACACTATATTATATATTGAAGGGGGGAATAAAAATGGAAGTGTTAGGATTGTTAGATAGTTTGGAAGCTACTATTCTTGAGGGATTTAAAGTTCCAATGTCCAAAAAGGTCATTGTTAATGAAGAACAGGTGTTAATGCTCATAGATAAAATTCGTTTAGTTATACAAGGCGGATCTAATTTTGCAAAAAAAGCCATAAATAGAGATCATGCAATCAGAGTCTCTCCTCCCGCAAATTTTGAAACAAAAGAGACTGTTGTAGTGGAAGAAAAACAACCAGCCAGCCCATCTTCTTCAACTAAAGAGAGAAGCGCAGAAATAGTTCAGGAAGCTTATCAAATTGCCCAACAGGTTCGTGAAGGCGCCGACAAATATGCGGATGAAGTTCTATCCAATTTGGAGCTTACTTCCAGTAGAATTTTAAGAACAATTAAGGCTGGAAGAGATCGGCTTAGCAAAAATGTCCAAGGTAAAGAGACAATCTCCGACAAAATAAATGTCTAGAAATTATAATAGAAAAACAAATCAGCCAAGGCCTGTAAAAATTACAAGGAACTACTTAAAACATCCCGAAGGGTCTGTTTTAATTGAAGTAGGTGATACAAAAGTTATTTGTACTGCGTCTGTCGAAGAATCTGTTCCTCATCACAGAAAAAATACAGGACTTGGGTGGATTACGGCTGAATATTCTATGCTTCCCCGCGCAACGGATCAAAGGATGAAGAGGGAAAGGGGCGGGCAGGTAAAAGGGCGAACCCAAGAGATACAACGTTTAATTGGAAGGGCTTTAAGGGCTGTGGTTGATTTTGCAACTTTAGGTGAAAGATCAATTCATATAGATGCTGATGTCATTCAAGCAGATGGTGGAACTCGTACAGCTTCAATAACAGGCGCATTTGTTGCGATGTATGATGCAATGTTGTATCTTAAAAAATCAGGAAAGATAGATAAAATCCCAATTAGAGAATTTTTAGCTGCCATCTCTGTCGGGATTGTAAAAGGAGTTTGTGTTACAGATTTGGATTATTCTGAGGACTCGACTGCAGAAGTTGACATGAATATTGTCATGACAGAAAGCGGAAAACTTGTTGAAGTTCAAGGGACAGCTGAAGAAGAACCTTTTTCACAAAATCAGTTAAACGAATTAATTGACTTGGCAAAAAAGGGGATACAGAAAATTATCAAAGGGCAGAAAGAGACCCTGGGAATTTAGCCCTCACCCAGTTATAGGTATTTTAGAAATTGGCAAGAAATAACCCTCTCCCAGAGGGAGAGGGAGTTTAAGGAGTTTTGAAATGGCGGGAAAATCTGAAAAGATAAGAGGGATTATTCTGGCTGGTGGGACGGGGAGTAGGCTTTATCCTTTGACTAAAGTTACAAACAAACACCTCTTGCCTGTAGCCCGCAAGCCGATGATTTATCATCCGATTGAAAAGTTAATATCTGCTGGGATTACAGACATTCTCATCGTTACAGGTGTTGAACATATGGGGGATATTGTTACTCTTTTGGGGAGTGGCAAGGAATTTGGATGCAAGTTTACCTACAAAGTGCAGGATGAAGCGGGAGGGATAGCTCAAGCGTTGGGGCTTGCGCATGATTTTGCGCATAAAGATAAGATGGTTGTTATTTTAGGAGACAATCTTTTTCAAGATGACCTGGCTCCTTTTGTTGAGAAGTTTTCAAAACAAAAAGAAGGGGCAATGGTTTTATTAAAAGAAGTTAATGATCCTCATCGGTTTGGGGTTGTTGAATTTAAAAATGGCAAAGTTATAAATATCGAAGAAAAGCCTAAAAAGCCTAAGAGCAATTTTGCTGTAACAGGAATATATTTTTTTGATTCAAATGTTTTTGATATTATTTCAAATCTTAAGCCTTCGAGGCGTGGGGAGCTTGAAGTCTCGGACGTAAATTCGGCCTATTTAAAAAACAAAAAGCTCGAATATTCCCTTTTAAGCGGCTGGTGGTCAGACGCGGGAACATTTGAATCGCTCGAGCGATCTACTCTTTTAGTTGAAGGAAAGATCAGGTTATAATTACTTTCTTATCGGCGTAACTCCGGCTAATTCTCCGATAACGTTTACAAGTTCGGCATTTGAAGGTATTACAACTTTAGCGTTATTTGCCAAAGATTTTTCAACTGTTTCCAGCTTTTTTAAAAGTTGGGCATTACCTACAAAGTACTGATCTGCGGAGGAATTGACAAGTTTAATAGCTAAAGCTTCACCTTCAGCTTCTAATATTTTTGCTTGTTTTACGCCTTCTGCCTTTTTAATTTCTGACCTTCTCTGACCATCGGCCACAGTTTCAGTAGCAGTAGCAAAATCAATAGCCGCGATTTTCTCATTTTCAGCTTTTACAACCTTATTCATTGTTTCTTGAACATCTTTTGGAGGATCTATCTCTTTGAGTTCCGCCCTTACAATTTCCAACCCCCAACTATGCGTCTCTTCCCTTAAAGTTCTTTGCAATTCACTGTTTATTTTCCCTCTTTCGCTATTGGCTGACTTTAAAGTCAGGGTTCCTATGATATTTCTAAGGGTGGTTCTTGCTAAGTTTACTATTTGGTTTTTATAGTTATTGACATGATATTGAGACTTTTTTACACTCTCCTCATCATCTTTAACTTTAAAATAAATCTGCGCGTCAACTTTTGCGTTCAAATTATCATTGGTAATTATCTCTTGAGGTTGGGCATCAACCATGATTTCCGTGATATCAATAACATAAATATTATCGATTATCGGGATAATCCAGTTAAACCCTGGCATTGCGAACCTTTTATATTTTCCAAGCCTTTCAACAAGACCACGGCTTGTCGGCCTTACAATTCTTATCCCGGCAAAAAACAAAAACAATAATAACAGAACAATAACAACTATAATAGCTTGCAACATAATATCCTCCTAGTTTAACCTTCGAGCCAACTGCATTATTATATCACGGGCTCATAGGATTTTTATTTAAAACTAAAAACACTCCAAAAAATTTGCTTGATTGTGTGATAAAATAATGGGTATTAATAGTAGTTAGATTCTAAAAGGAGTGCGTTTTTATGTTAGATTTCACAAGTTTAATTCAAGCTATAAATTCTTTGCAATCCTCATTAGCTGTTGCTTGTTCGGAAAAAGAGATGTCCTCAATGAGTGATGCCGCTAAAGATACTATAAGAGCTGGTGTAATCCAAAATTTTGAATTTACTTATGAATTGTGCTGGAAATTTATGAAGCGATGGCTTAGTAATAATTTAGGAAGTGTTTACATTGATGGATTAAATCGTAGAGAATTGTTTAGAATAGCGGCTGAGCATCAGTTAATTAAAAATGTTGAAGAGTGGATGGAGTATCATGATAGCCGCAATGAAA
Source organism: candidate division WOR-1 bacterium RIFOXYB2_FULL_36_35 (assembly GCA_001771505.1). Taxonomy (NCBI): domain Bacteria; kingdom Bacillati; species candidate division WOR-1 bacterium RIFOXYB2_FULL_36_35. Next base: position 2,915 of record MEUA01000051.1, on the reverse strand, counting down.
CAGTCCATACTTATGATAAAACGACAGCTCAAGAAGTTTTTGAATCTGCGCAAGAATTTCTAAAAGATGCTGAGCAGTTATTACAAAACTTAAAAGAACATAATGATTAATGTTGATAAAAAATATCTTGAAATTATTAAAGATATATTGCAAAAATATGTTCCAAAATGTGAAGTTCGTCTCTTTGGATCACGATTGACTAACAAGATAAAAAAATATTCAGACATGGATATAGTTATTGTTGGTAAAGAAAAAATTAAACGCCAAACACTGATTCGATTAAAGGAAGAATTTGAAAACTCGGATATTTCATTTAGAATTGATGTCTTAGATTGGCATAGAACTTCGGATTCTTTTAAGAAGATTATCGAAAAAGAGTATGATGTAATACAAAACCCGTCAATTTAGTTTGAATATATGCTAAAAGAAGTCAAAGATTTTATGAAGGATAAACCATGGGCAAAATAATCTTTTTATGGAAATAAAGAACTGTTAGGGTTGGTTGAGATTTTGGTTGCACATTGGAAAGAAAAAGAAAAATCAATAGATGTTTATAAATGGGATGGCAAAAAATATTCTTTTATTAGCAGAAAGGAAGGATAATATATGAAAATTTTAATAACAGGTGGTGCGGGTTTTATTGGAAGTAATTTTATAAGGTATATTCTTCAAAAGTATCCTGACTATTCTATTGTCAATTTTGATAAATTAACTTATGCAGGAAATTTAGAAAACCTTTCTGATGTCGATAAAAATCCACATTACAGTTTTATAAGAGGTGATATTTGCGATCCTGTTGCTGTAGAAAAGGCGATTGCAGGTGTTGATGCTATCATCAATTTTGCGGCAGAATCTCATGTTGATCGTTCGATTGTTTCCGCAGGCTCTTTTGTTCAGACCGATGTCTATGGAACCTATGTTCTTCTTGAAGCTGTGAAAAAAAATAAAATATCTAAGTTTTTACACATATCAACGGATGAAGTTTATGGAAGTATTAAAACAGGCTCTTTTACTGAAACAAGTACTTTGGCTCCAAACAGTCCATATGCCGCAAGTAAAGCTGGTGGAGATCTTATCGTGAGGGCCTATTTTAAAACTCATGGACTCCCTGTTTTAATCACAAGAGCTTCCAACAACTATGGTCATTATCAATATCCTGAAAAGTTTATTCCACTTTTTATAACAAACGCACTTGAAGGAAAGGAGCTTCCTCTTTATGGTGATGGCAAAAATGTAAGAGACTGGCTTTATGTTGACGACCATTGTTCTGGAATCGATGTGGTTTTCCATAAAGGGAGGCTTGGGGAGGTTTACAATATCGGTGGGGGAAATGAACGGGAGAATATCGAGATAGTGGATATTATCTTAAAAGAACTTGGTAAATCAAAAGATATCGTAAAATTTGTGAAAGATAGGTTGGGGCATGATAGAAGGTATTCGTTAGGGATTGAAAAAATTAAAAAAGAGTTAGGCTGGTCTCCGAAGGCCAAATTTGATGAGGCGTTGATTGCGACGATCAGGTGGTATGTTGATAATAGAGGGTGGTGGGGGAGATTGAAGAACTGAGAAACTAAAGAACTGAAGAACCGAGAAACTAAAGAACGGAAGAACCGAAAAGAGAAAAAAACAAAACGGGGAAAAATTTAGGTGCGAAAAGAAATGAATATAAAAATAATTATTACTTTATTTATTACTCTATTTATTGTTGGGATTTTGTTGTTGCCAAATTATTATAATAGAAATATCAGCTTAAAAACAGAAAACGACTTAACACATGAAATTAAGAATTTGCAATTACATTTAAATGAATCAGAAGAGATATATTTTAAGAAAATAAATGAGATGGATTTAACAAGAAATTATTCATACCAAAACATCATATATCTTATGAATTCCATTGATTCAGTAACTCTTTCTAGCTTTGACCCGTTTATAGAAGCAATAGAAAACAAAATTAGCAATGATATAAACCTCGAAATAAATAATCAATCGGTAAAACCAAACTATGTAAAATTTTCAGTGTTTAAACCAGAAAATTATAGCCTCAATTATATTTATGCCGATGATACGATTCATGTTCGTGAAATTAGACATTTTCAACCAATTGCAGTTAATAAAAACTCAAAAATTAAGTTAAGAATAAACAATGATTTTGCAATATTTGATGGCATGTATATCGGAAATACCGGACAAATGCATTTAACCGGATATAAATCAATTAGTAAACTAAAGAATGATAACGGTTATAGCTTACCTAAGAATATTAATATAAACGATGAGATATTGTTTGCTTTTATAAAACATAAAGATTTCGATTTCTATGTTAAATTAGTATGGTTCATCAAGGTGGTTTAATAAACGATCTATAAGATTAAAAACAGTCGAGACTGATTGGAAAAGAAGCTTTTTTTATTACTTCCTAGTCTATTGTCCCTTTTAGCAGACGAAGTTGTTCTTTTAACCCTTCCCAAACCATGTTGGAAATTAAATCAAAAAATGGTCTAGGATTTCCGTCTTTTTGGCAGGTTTTGACGATATCTATATAACTTAAGCGGATTGTAGGTGGAATAACGGTTATTACATAACCTGACTTAAGTAATGCCAAATTCATAAGGAGCCTTGCAACACGGCCGTTTCCATCAACAAAAGGATGAATGTTTACAAATTGATAATGCAACCATGCGGCAAGTTCTATAGGATGAAGTTTTTTTCTCCGGGTTTGAATGTTTTTAATAAAATCTTTCATCAAAGTTGAGACCACTTCAGGTTTTGGAAAAGCATAATCTGTGCCTGAAACAAAGACCTGTACTCTGCGATATTTTCCGGCATTGTTTTCATCTATTTTCTCATAAAAAAGACGGTGCATTTTTAAAATATCATCTTCCAGAATATCTTTTTGGTCTTTTGCAAGATCA
>MEUA01000050.1 GCA_001771505.1 candidate division WOR-1 bacterium RIFOXYB2_FULL_36_35 | reverse complement strand
GGCTTTTAATTTTTTATAAATATTTCTACCTTTTTCAAAAGTATTCATATGGTTGAAATTATACCATTTTTGAGCTGTTTTTCGTAGTTTTTCATGGTGCTAATACTTCAAACAAAACAATTAAAACTTTATCCCCTTTAGCAATCATAGCTTTATGTTTATGGGCTTCCCCTTCTGGGACAAAAAGACCATCGCCTGCTTTAAAATCAATTACTCGCCCACCAAAAGCCACTGAAAGTTTTCCTTCTAAAACATATCCTGCATGACCATTAGTACACCAATCTTTTTCTTCAAATCCATCAGAAAACTCTACTAAACGGATTTTTTGATCTCCTTGCAAGAAAACCTTTTGACGAACACCTGAAGCAGGGCTTTTCCAGTTCATATTTTTGAAATTAATTAAGTAATTATTCATTTTGATATGTTAAGCTCCACGGTTCCAAACATATAATTTTTATACTATATCTTATTTCTTCTTTATCGCAACAAATAAATCTATTCTAGGACTTTTTTTGTCCAAGCTTCTTTCATCATGGCATTCAAAATCATCAATAATTCCTGCAGGCGCATAATGTGAATTAGGCAACCATTCTGTATAGATATACCTCTTTATCTGGCCAATTGTATATCCCCACAAAAAGCCAGCTTTAGGCTTTATTGGAAATATTGCATAAGTTATGGCAGGGATTTCAAAAGCAATAAGCTCTTGCGGAACTTCTAAGGCTGATGTAACAATATCTCCGATTATATATTCAAACTTGCCTGTTTTAGGATCATAATTTCTGCTTACAGCAATAAAGCCCCACGGTTTTTTTACATTTGGGATAGCTATCTTCTTTTTTAAGGTCTCAAACTCCATTCCAATCCTACCAGCATCTTTGTATATATCTTTATCGTTTGTGCAGACAGAAATCCCGACAATATAGGTAGGCTCTTTTAGTGTTGTTATTTGAGGTTCAACTTTATCTATTTTAAAAAGATTAAACAGCATTGCAACCCCTCCAATTATAAATAAAAAGAGAATGCCTGCAACATAAAAAAATATTTTCAAAGGATATTCCTTTTTATTGCCATCTTTTAAGCTTAGGAATTGTGGAATTAGCCAGTTCTATTGCTTTTTCTTCCAGCATTCCCATTTTTTGGGCGATTTCTATGTTTTTTGCAATCTTTTGTTCCATAGTAATTCCTTCATCTGCAAACTTTCCGTTTTTAAAACAAAATTGGCAATATTCCAAACTTTTACTTCCATCCTGATTAGTTCCAAAATTCTCATCTTTTTGCATTGGCATTCCGCAGCTTTGACATATTTGTTGGCTCATTTTTTGTCCTCCTTATTTTCATAGAAAGCCTTATTTCCCTGCATTGCCCTTACCACTTATTATAATGCACTCTATCCTCTTTAAATCTATTATCCGGAGATTTCTTTTCCGCAGGATATCCTATAGGAATGAGAGCAAATGGAATTACATTTTCTGGCAAATTAAAAAACTTTTTAAAGCCATCAACCCTTTCCTTTCTAGGATAAACACCACACCAAACAGCCCCGAACCCCATATCATGTGCAGCCAAAAGCACGTTTTGAATAGCAGCAGAGCAATCTTGGGGCCAATAATCCTTATGCCTTTCAAGAACAACATCGCCGCAAACAAGAATTGCTAATGCTGCATCCTTTGCCATCGGCGCATTTACATGTATTTTAGAACATTGTTGAAGGATATTTTTGTCTGTTATGACAATAAAGTGCCATGGTTGTTGATTTCCAGCAGATGGAGCCTGCATGGCAGAAGATAAGAGTTTCTGTATTAATTCATCTGGAACTTTTAACTCTTCATATTTCCTGATGCTTCTTCTCGTTTTTATCGCTTCAAATGTTTCCATGAAATTTATTTCTTAAATTGCTTTTTCTGCCACCCAACAACTACTGGCAGCGCAAAAGTTAGTGCATAATATAAATATACATCAAGTTTGTAATATCCATCATCCACTTTGAGCATTTTAACTAAGAAAAAATAATCACAAATAATTGCAATTAAAGTCCAAAGAATAGCCATCTTTACATAATATCCAAGAGAATCTCCTTTGACCTTTTTGACCAGAACCCAAAGGGTAATAACAGTCCCAATCGGCATAATAACCCAACCAAGCATGAAATGTGGAGCTATTGCAAAGAAAATAAATCCGAGAATATATCCAATAAGCCAAAGTCCAAAACCCCAACCAAAAGCATCTTTCAAAAACTGTTTATCCATAAAATTTCCTCCTCTAGTCCCTCTCCCTTTGGGAGAGGGCAAAAGCCTTCTAGCTAACTATCATCCCAAACTGGGTGAGGGTTGCATCATTTTACCAGAAATTGGATCTCTGTCACATACTTTTTGGGATTATTAAATATCAAACCAGGCCCCTTCAAATAAACCTCCCTTGATGGAGAAATCGGCTTAATATTTTTCTCTTTCATGTAATCTAAAATCTTTTTATATGTACTTCCCAAAGAATCGTAAGGCCCCTTATGAATCAGAGTAAAAGCATGCCCTCCTTTTAAAACTTTAACAGCTATCCCCTCTTTATCTATTTTGTTTTTTATAGGAATGCAGGCTTCATAGCTTGCGTCATTTTCTTTTACGCATTCATCATAATACAAAGCAAAAGCAGTCCCACAAATATTCTTAAATCCGCAAGCACGAAACAATTTACCAAACAAAGGGCCTATTTCTTTGTAAGCACCTTGATGTTTAATGCTTGCTATTAGTATTTCAGGAATTTGTTTTTCTTGGATTTCACAATTTATATTATTCATTTTGTTTTTCTCCTTTTCTTTTAATATTTGATCAAGCTTATCAAATTTAAATTTATATTTATCAATTTCTTCGTTTATTTTATTCTTTTGGTCTTTTAGCCTTTTTACTATATCTTTGTCATTATTTATTCCTGCTATAACTTCCTTTGTTTCATCCAAAGAAAAGCCCAATTCTTTAAGATCCAAAATGAGAAGGGCTTTATCAATTTGGTCTACGCTATACCCTCGATAATTATTAAAGTCATCAATTTTGGCTGGAATAAGCAATCCAATCTCATGATAATACCGCAGTGCTTTTGGTGTAATTTGTGTTATTTTTGAAAATTCGCTTATTGTGTACACGCCTATAATACCCCCTTAATTAATTTATATAAGCATTATAAACATTCCTGTAAGGAGAAGGTCAAGGGGGAAAATTTGTCTATATTGTGCTGACATCATTCAAGACAGAAAAATATTTGATTTGTCATATTTCCAATTTAATGGGTTATTCACAATATAATTTCGGATTCGTCCCAATGATTCATTATTGCAAATAATATGATCATAATAATTGCGTTGCCAGATTGTTTGGGTTGGTGTGTTTCGTAATTCCCGATTTTTCGTGCAAATCGTAATAAAATATGCGCCATTTTGGGAATAATCATAATTTTTCAATCGAATTGATCGACGATGATGATCTGGCCTGTATTTCATATATGAAATACAACAATTTTCATTCCACAATTTAAAAATCGCGCTATAACAACATTTTTGCAAATAAAATAGATGAAATTTCGTTTTTTTTTCGAAGATTATAATATAAAAATACAACAGAATTTGAATGAAAATAATTTCAGCGAAGTTTCACTTTTATCTAAAAAAAGCGTCGAAGGCTCAAGTTGAAAAAAGGAGGACAACAATGGGATATAAATTAGATGGAAACAATGCGCTGCAAGTGGTTGCGGGCAGAGCGCCTTTTTTACCATTACATGCAACTGTTAAAAGAAGGGTTGGTGTCGGGTGTATTGCAAGCCAAGTTAGAGGTTCTTGTGGTAAGGAATTAAATAAATTAAGCTTATTGGACTTGCCTGCCAGAATTCGGAAAGCAGATAATAGGCGAGTTCTTTATCACTCTTTGATTGAACAAATAGGAATGAGCTATTTAAGCGGCAGTATCAATCCTCAAGCAACAACAGTCTTGTTATTGTTTGTTCGCCTTTCATTTGTAGAAACAATTTTTCGTGAGATTGCGGCTAACGCAAACTGTCCTTTGGCTTTGGCGGTAAGCGGCAGCGCGCAAAGAGAAGATCATGCGGCATCAGATATTGATGGGGCTGTCATTCCGCTTAACGCTAATGATGATAAATCTGCTACGGCAGTACAAAAAGAGGTAAGCCAACTTTGTGGGAATATTGGCATTAAATTTGAAACTCCAACATCTCCCGAATTATTTAATATGGGATCATTATCTTGGTTGTCAAATTTACCTGATGCCTGCAAAAGTTTTAATTGGGGGCTTTTTCTCTTTACAATGGACTTGGGAGTACTAAGTGTTGCTGGGACTCGCGGGGTGCGTGGTAAATTTATAAGCCTTTTAAGGGTGACCCATCGAGAACAATTTAGATATAATAAACAAATTGCCGATACTTATAAAGCTCCAAATAGTGAGGGACTTGACAAAGGAGATTTTTCAATAAAAAAGAATATATTAAGATGCCTTTGCCCTGCTTTTTATGCTTTAAGAGGAAAAGATTCTCTTGAAATGGCCTCCTCGTGGGATTTGTTAGTTTATGCTTATCTGAAAAATCTAATAAATCAAGAAGAGTATGAAAAGGCAGAAAGTGCCTTATCTTTTTTTATGGGATTAAGGCACGACCTTGCTTTCCTTACAGACGGAGAAGGGCCTTTAACGCCTGACTTGCTTAATAAAAGGGGTCTTTCTGCAATTCTTAGTCATAGAAGCCTGGAAAAAAATCAAATGCTTAGACAGATAAAAGAGGCTATCAGCGATTTGGCAGTATGCGGAAATAAAATCGTGGGGGGTTGCACTTAATCACAACATGAAATTATTCAAAAATCGCGCTATAGCAACAAAAATGAATAATGAGATAAAAATATTGCTACAGAAAAACACGCCAATGACCAGATTTCGTCATGTAAAAAGATTTGCTCTTTTATTAAATCCACTTTAAGCATATAATATTCTTACAAAATTACGAGTCCAATAAAAATGTCAATTATTGAAGAAATCTTAACATCAAAGGTTAAACCAAAAGAAAAAGTGACTTTGCTTGCAAAGGAATTGGAAGGAAACAAAAAATTAATTACCGATTTAATTGCATACTTCAAAACAGCCTCAACTGCTGAAAAAGGGGCTTCTATTGAAGCCATAGAATATATAACAGCCAAGAATCCTAAATTCGCCGGATCATGCTTAGATTTTATTGTTGCTCAAATAAATGGAGATGAACCGAGAGTAAAGTGGGAAGCTTGCCGCATAATTGCAAATATATCAAAAGAATTCCCAGATGAAACAGCAAATGCGATTCCAAGGCTTATAATAAATACAAAGGATGATGGAACCGTCGTAAGGTGGAGCGCGGCATCCGCGCTTACTAAAATTGCGATAAACAATCCAAAAACACAAAAAAAGCTTCTTCCGATATTTTCAGAACTTGTAAAAAAAGAGAAGAATTCTGGCGTTAAGAATGTTTATATAAAAGCATTAAAAATTTTAGGGAAATAAAATATGAATAGCAAAGACTTAAAATTTATTCTTGCTCCGTTTGGCGTTGCAGTCGGAATATCTTTTTTTACATTAATTTATATTTTCATAACAAGAAAACTAGGAATTACAAATTTGCATCAAACACTATATTTTATGCCTAAATATGTTTTAACAATGGTTGGGATTCTATCCATTATTACATTTCTACCGATTTTTCTATTGTCAGTATATTTTTTAGGGCGCAGAGGTGCGGTTGGACAATCGCCTACTTTAATGACAAATGGCATATACAAGTATGTAAGAAATCCAATGTATTCCGGCATGAGTTTTACTCTTTTTGGTTTAGGTGTCTTATTTAATAAAACAGCAGTAGTGCTTACAGGCATTACATGGCTTTGCTTAACATACTTTCAATGCAAAAGAGAGGAAAAAGAACTTACAAAAAGATTTGGAGCTCAATACATTAGTTACAAAAATAATACTCCACTTTACATGCCAAAAATTGATTTAATGTTAAAAGATTTTTTCGAAAAAGATACCAAATGAAAAAGTTGTTGATAAGCCTTGTTTTAATTGTATTTATTACCTGTACAGCTTTTGCTAAAACAGGGAAAATAACTTTATATATTGATGGGTTTCGAAGTGATAAAGGGGTTGTAAAGATAGGCTTGTTTTCTTCCAAAGAAGGCTTCCCTGACCAACCACAGAAGGCCTTCAAATCTTTGATCTCCCAGATTAACAATAGAAAATCAGAAGCCATTTTTGCAGATATTCCTTTTGGAACTTATGCAATTGGAATTCTTCATGATGAGAACTTAAACAATAAAATGGACACAAAGTTCTTTGGTATTCCACAAGAAGGTTTTGGCGCATCAAATGATGCAAAAGGGCTTTTTGGCCCCCCAAGTTTTAATGATGCCAAGTTTGTATTGGATTCAACCAATTGCAATTTAAATATAAAAGTACAGTATTAACCCCGATTATTCATAGACGAACAGAATTCTAGCAGAGTGTTGGAAATTTCCCCAGGCATGAACCCCGATTTCCTAATCGGGGTGAATCTTTCCAATTCCACCATTTTAACTTTTCTGGCTTATGTTTCTTTTTATCCGTATTTACATAATAAACAGCTGTGCGAAACACATAAAGTAAACATCTATCTTGGACTTTCCCAGCATATTTATTAGAGCTATTATAAAGCTGTTCCGGATCTTTGCCGATTAAATCGTTAAGGCTCTTAATCCCAATATTTTGAAGGTCGTTTGCTATTGATTTTCCAACACCTGGAATATCTGTTAATTGATTGATATTTTTTTGACTCTTCATGGTAAAGCTAAGTTGTCGTTATCATCAAATTTCCAAAATGGATTAAAGGCTACTTCTATTAAATGTCCATCAAAGTCTGAAAAATATCCAGAGTATCCGCCCCAGAAAACTTTTTGTGGTTGCTTTATTACCTTTGCTCCAAGTTTTTCAACCTCTTTAATTACTTCATTTACTTCTTGCTCCGATTTTGCATTATATGAAAGTGTAATTCCTGAAAATCCGGTAGCCACATCCTTGACAGTTGCATCTTCTGCTAAAAGTTCTCTTGGGTACAAACCTAAAACAATACCTCCCAACGGAAACAATGCCAAATTGTCCATACTTGCGGAAGATTTTTTCCAGCCCAAACCTTTTTCATAAAACTTTACTGATTTTTTGAAGTCTTTAACGCCAAGAGTAATAAGATTCAGTTTTTGCCGCATGGTTCAAATCCTTTATTCCCCCATCACCTTGACAACAATTCGCTTCTTTCTCTGTCCATCAAATTCTCCGTAAAACACCTGCTGCCACGGGCCAAAGTCAAGATTGCCATTTGTTACAGGAATGATCACTTCATGATGAAATAATATCGACTTTAAATGTGCATCGCCGTTTGTTTCTCCTGTTTGATGATGATGATAATTGATGTTAAAGGGTGCAAGCTTTTCAGCCCATTCCAAAAAGTCCTGTTTGATCCCAGATTCCTCATCATTTACAAAAATTGAGGCGGTAATATGCATAGCGGAAACCAAAGCCAGCCCCTCTTCAATCCCTGATTTTTTGATTATTTCAAAAACTTCATCAGTTATATTTATGATTTCTCTTTTATTTTTGGTATTAATCCATAAGTACTCAGTATATGTTTTCATAATTGAAGTTTTTAAAACAATTCATCCATTCACTTTGGCAAAGACCAGCAACAAAGACATAAACAATCTCTTATTTGCTGATTATTGTACCATGAAACACCAATAAAAGCCGTTGATCTAAGTGGGGTTTATTCCACTTCAAAAAGCATCTTTATCGGTTTATTAGATTTTGTGTCAACAAATCCATACCGGCTAACAAAAAGCCAATATAACCCCGGAGAATAACCATTCTCTGGCGGATAAACAGTCAGGAGCGTATTCTCTTTCTCTAATGATAACTTTACGGGAACCAACCCTTTAGCATAATAATCATACACAGCTCTTCCAACATTTATTACCATTACTCTTTGCAAAAGTTTATTTTTATTAAACTCAGAGCTAAATGCTATCTCCCAGATTTTGTCAGAAGGAACTTTCCCTCCGTCAATGTATTTTTGATCATATCCTTCTTTGTTTGTTTTATAAAACTCTGTCCAATTTCCATAGGAATAATAAGCATTTGAAGAGACTTCATACTTATCTTGGATTCCTCTCATATATAAAAATTTTTTGCTCTCAGATTTTGGATACCCTTCTCTCTTCCAATCGCGATTGCCCAAAAGAGAAATATCAAAATCATCCAATAAAAATGCCTTATAACTTATTTGTGCGCGTTCATTTGGAACAGATGGGACATCATCCCAAGTTGCATCAAGATGGAACCATTCCTCATCAATTTTAACCATATTCCAAGCATGTCCGTCTCTTGCTCCCAAGGGACTGTCAGCCTCTCCGCAAATAATAATATTTTCCACCCCCGCCACGTCAAGAAGAAGCTTTGCGGCTTCTGCATACCCTGAACAAACCCCAACCCCCAAAACCAAAACCCCATAAGAAGTATAAGATTCTGGAGGGATAGTGTTCGTCCTATAACTATCCCAGTCACAAACAGAATTAAGAATAATATAATCATGAATTGCCAAGACCCTTTCAAACTCATTATATTCGGGCTTTATTATCTCCTCTATGATTTTATCCGCCTTAAACCCCACAATCTTCTTCTGCGGCATATTAATTTCAAAATCTTTTCCTTTAAGATAGGGATAAACATTTTGAAGGGGAGAATAATCCTGAATAGGATTCCCTTCTAAGTAAACATAAAGCAATCCCTTCAAATTGCTAAGTAAAGATACGTCTTTTATTTGATTTCCATCTAAATATAAGGTCTTTAGATTTTTTAGATGCTGAATCCCTTCAAGACTTTTAATCCCTAATTCGTCTGCATCCAAGAATTCAATTTTTGCAGTCATAGAGAAAGTTATTTCTCCTTGATAATTATCTAACGCTTTTCTAATCGCATGCTCAAGTTGTTTATCTGGGAAATAAACAAGCTTATCAGGAAAGGATGTGGCCCCCATGCACAAAAAAAACAGCAAAGCTAAAAGCCCTTTTTTATAATATTTCATCACAAAAATGATTCTAATCTTTGTTAATAATATTTGCAATTCATTTTTCAGT
>MEUA01000049.1 GCA_001771505.1 candidate division WOR-1 bacterium RIFOXYB2_FULL_36_35 | reverse complement strand
ATTTTGAGCTCCTATTGCCAAAAAGATAGAATCATAAGATTTTTCCAAATCTTTTAGCGAAAGATTCTCCCCTATTTTCTTTTTAAGCGCGAATTTTACTCCTAAATTCTTTATATAACCGATTTCTCTGTCAAGCACATCTTCAGGTAATCTGTACTTGGGAATCGCGTATCTTACAAACCCTCCGGCTTTCGCGCGGTCGTCAAATATTGTCACATCATGACCAAGACGGACAAGATAAAATGCGGCGGTTAATCCCGCGGGCCCGGCTCCAACTATTGCAATTTTCTTTCCGGTTTTTGGAAGTTTTTCTTTTATCAGTTTGTCTATAACTATTTTATCTTTTTTGGTTTTTGACATCGCATCAGCTATGTATCTGTGAATTTCTCCCTGCGCGACAGGCCCATCAATATCATTTCTTCTGCACCTTGTTTTGCAATGATAAAGGCAAATTCTACCTGTTGTAGCAGGAAGAGGATTATCCCTTAAAACAGATTCAAACGCGTCTTCCAATTTTCCCTCTTTTAATAATTGAATAAACCCGGGAATGTTTATATGAAGAGGGCATGAGTTTTCACATGGGGATAAGAATAAATCTTTGCAAATTCCGGATTTGCACCTTTTTTCTTTTATATGGTCTTCATATTCATCTTTAAAATATTTCATTGTAGTTAAAAAGGGATTGGGGCCTGTTTGGCCTAATCCGCAAAAAGCTGATTGCTTAATTGTCCTTCCAAGCTCAAGAAGAAGACCCAAATCATTTTCTGTACCAATCCCGGAGGTTATGCCAGTTATAATTTTCCCTGCTTGATAAAGACCCAGTCTGCAGGGAACGCATTTGCCGCATGATTCAGAGGTAGTAAATTCAACAAAGTATCTTGCAACATCCACCATGCAATTATCCTCATCCATCACAACCATTCCGCCTGATCCCATAATTGTACCCAAAGCCGTAAGGGAAGCATAATCAACAGGAGTCTTAAATAAGCTGGCAGGGATACATCCACCCGAGGGCCCTCCGGTTTGGACTGCTTTTATTTTTCGTTTGGTTCCTGTCCCCTCACCGATTTCGTACACAATTGTCTCAAGCGATGTTCCAAGTGGAAGTTCCACAAGTCCTGTATTTTTTATTTTGCCGACAAGCGAAAACACCTTTGTTCCCGGGCTTTCTGCTGTTCCTGTTTTTGCAAAAAAATCTCCGCCGCGGGCAATTATCAAAGGAATGTTAGCCCATGTTTCAACATTGTTAATATTTGTAGGTTTGCCCCAAAGCCCTTTTTCTCCGGGAAATGGCGGACGAGGCCGAGGGCGACCCGCTTTGCCTTCGATGGAAGCAATAAGAGAAGTTTCCTCTCCGCAGACAAAAGCTCCAGCCCCCTCAACAACTGTGACATTAAGGCTAAAGCTTGAATTCAAAATATTTTTTCCAACGAGCCCAAGCTTTTCAGCATCTTTTAATGCTTTTTTCAACCTTTCAACAGCCAGCGGATATTCAGCCCTTACATAAACAATTGCTTCGCTTACTCCTGTCGCATAAGCGCCAATTATCATTCCTTCCAATATCATATGAGGGTCACTTTCAATTTCATTTCGATTCATGTAAGCGCCGGGATCCCCTTCATCCGCGTTGCAGATTATATATTTTTGGTCCCCTTTCGCATTTTTCATGATTTGCCATTTTATTGCGGTAGGAAAGCCTGCGCCCCCCCGTCCTTTTAGCTTTGCTTTTTTAACTTCAGCAATAACTTCATCCTGCGACATTTTTGATAAAGCCTTTTGCAGGGCAGAATATCCGCCAACTGCAAGGTATTCTTCAATATCTTCCGGATTGATCAATCCGCAATCTCTCAAAACAAGTTTTAATTGGCTTTTAAAAAACGGTATTTCATTCCAGGCGGGAATTTTTGGCAAACCTTTGCCATAAGATACTTTTGATTCTGATGTTAAATGATCCCATTCTTCAATTTTACATAGAGCTTTTTTTACAGGGACAACTCCTTTTGATAAATCTTTTACAATTTGCTCCGCATCTTTAGCCTCAACTTTATGCAAAATCACAAGAGGATTGCCCGGCAAATAAATGTTGACCAAGGGCTCCTGCGCGCAAAATCCAAAACATCCGGTTTTTGTAAGATATGCCTTTACTTTTTGTTTTTTAAGCTCTTTTTCAAATTCAACATACAAATTGTCAGCGTCATTGCCAACCCCACATGTACCCGCCCCCACTGCAATACGGGGAAAAGAGGTTGGCACAAGTTTTTTGAGGCCTTTTTGCTTAAGTGTTTGCAAGTTTTTTTCTTCCATTACTTTTTGCCCCCTTTGGCAATATTTATTCCCACACCAAAATTCCCCACTACGCTCGAGCAGGTGGGGTGTTGGTGTGGGAATTTATTATTTTCCTAAGTTTATCTGTAGTTACATTGCTGTAAATTATTCCATCAACTTCGATAACCGGAGCCAATGCGCACTGTCCAAAACATGCAACAGTTTTTATGGTAAATTTGTTGTCTTTTGTTGTATAAGATGTTTCACCCTCTTGAAAGTTTTTTTCAAGCCCTAAAAAATCAGCTGTATTTTCAAGTAAATCTTTGGAACCCCTTGTATGGCAGGCTGTCCCTCGACATATCACAACCAGATGTTCCCCCTGGGGTTTGAGATTGAAAAAAGCGTAAAATGTAGCAACTCCATAAATTTGAGAAAGAGGAATCCTTAATTTTTTCGCAATATATTCCATGACATTATCAGATAAAAATTTATGTTTATTTGTTTTTTGGGTCTCTTCTAAAATAGTTAAAAGAGCTCCTTGTTTTTCCCGATATTTTTCTATTACCGTATCAAGCGTTTTTTTATCAATTTTTTCTTCTATTGCAGGATTCATTTGCTGCCTCCTTTATTCTTTTTGCTCTTCTGCATCGCATTTACAAAATAGACAAGATTTTCAAGCTCAAGTTCTATATTCACATAACTTATTATGCAATCTTCAATCCCTCTTAATTTTATCGGCGCAAAATTAAGTATTCCCTTGACTCCAGCAGACATCATTTTTTCTGCAACTTCCTGTGCCGCATTTTCCGGAACTGAAATTATCCCTATTTTAATCCCATTTTTTCTGATAAATTCAATAAGTTCTTCAAAAGGAAGGATTGGGGGGTCCGCTTTTTTATTTATCTTTGAAGGATCAATATCAAAGCAAGCGACAATTTTAATTCCTTCTTTTTCAAGTCCTTTATATTTCATCAAAGCAGTTCCCAAATGGCCTGCCCCTACAAGAATTACTTTTTGAGTCTCATTTTTCCCTAAAATATCATTTAATTTTTCGATAAGTTCTTCTACCAGATATCCGCCACGGCGATTTCCCGATATTCCAAAAAGTGAAAAATCTTTTCTAACCTGCACCGAGGTCACACCAACCGAATCTGCAAGATTATCAGAAAACACTTTAACAAAACCTAAAGTTTTAAAACGTACCAATGCGTTTTTATACTCTGAAAGGCGAATTATATATGGTTTGCCAAGGTTTTGGTTATTCACAGTTGTGATTTAATTGTAGCATATTGTGAAACGATGTCAAATATCTTGTGAAAAAAATCACAAGGCTTTTTTAGCAAAGATAGAGGCTACGAAATAAAGTTTAGTGGTTTTCTAAAAAATTTAGTCGTACTCCAGAAAATCAGAAAAATCAAAAAAATACCTGCTCCGCCAGCACAAACAGTAGAAATGCCTTTATGCGCTATAAAAGATAAAGTATAATCCTCCATAAAAGATGTCCCATCGCAAGCTTTTCCTATAAAGCCTAAATTCTCGGCAACTTTTTCAAGACCGTCAGGATTTGATGAAGAAAAAAAAGAGGCTAGAATTATAATAAAAATAGAAAATAAAATTATCTTTTTCATCACTATTCGCCTTCCGCTGTCATCCTATTAAACATCTGAACCATAAAACCCGTTACAAATGCCTCTACGAAACCTATTAATATATGCACACTGACCATTGATTTTAAAACCAAACTCAAATCAACAGTGCCTGACATAGCAATTTCAAAAGAAGCAATAATAGAAGCCAAAACAACAGAAAACCATGAGGCAAAAGCAATGCTTAAATTTTTGGAAATTCTACTTTTTAGAAAAGAATATAAATAGTAAGGGATAAATGCTCCAAAGAAAGCCATGTTTATCACATTAGCCCCTATTGCAAGCAATCCGCCATCCGCAAAAAATAATGCTTGAATCATAACAACAACAGCCAGCACAAGTACCCCTGCAAAAGGACCAAGTATTACGACAGAAAAAGCTCCTCCAATCAAATGCCCTGAAGTCCCTTGAGAAATAGGGAAATTAAACATTTGCGCCGCAAAGACCAAAGAAGCAACCATCCCCATTTTATAAATTTTTTGTTCCCCTGCTTTTGACAAAACTCGCTTACTCTTACCAAGCAGCTGGACGAAATTTTGTGCGGCTAACCCTTCAAGCGCTTTACTTGGGACTAAAATTGTAACGGCCTCTTTTACTTTATTAAAGCAATATCCTATTGTTAATACAGCAACCCCTATCAAACCAACCGACATTCTAGGATCTAAAAAACCATCTGGGATATGCATTACTTTCTCACTCCTTTAACCCCTGCCTGCCGGCGGGCCTTTTAAAATTCAACAATAAATATCCCGAGCTCCTTGCTCAACATTCCCTAAAGAGTTGATAACAAATTTTTTAATGTTCTCATTTTTTATTTTATCAATACTATCCAAAATCATCTTATCCCCTAATATTTTAACATCTTCTGACGCATAATCACAAATATATTCCTTAAAGGATATTAACGCGTTTGGCAGGCATTTGTTTTTGATCTCCCCCGGTTTTGCAAGTTCCATAAAATCAAGCCCTGTCCGTCCAAGTCTGTAACAACCGGTGCAAAACGACGGGATATAACCCATTCTGCAAACATCTAAGATAACTTCGTCAAGCTGTCTGTGGTCTCCCAAAGAAAACTGCTCTCTGTTTTCTATTCCGCCATCTGAATATCCTCCAGGATTAGTCCTGCTCCCTGCACTTATCTGGGAAATTCCCAAAGAGAAAGACTCTCTTCTTATTTCCGGAGTTTCTCTAGTGCTTAATATTATGCCGGTATAGGGAACACTCAATCTTAAAACCGCTATTATCTTTTTAAAATCAATATCGGAAACAGGGTATGGAGGTTTTAAAGATACGGACGATCCAATCGCAGGTTCCAATCTCGGGACAGAAAGAGTATGAGGTCCCAGCCCAAATTTTTTTTCAAGATATTCTATATGCATCATAAGCGCCAAAACTTCAAACTTATAATCATAAAGACCGAATAAAACACCAAGCCCCACATCATCAATCTCCGCCTCAAAAGCCTTATCAATTGTATTTATCCTCTTTTCATAATCAGCTTTTGGTCCTTTGACATGCATTTTTTCATATGTCTCTTTATGATAAGTTTCCTGGAATAATTGGTATGTTCCTATCCCCGATTTTTTAAGTTCTTTGAATTGGTCGATATTAAGCGGCGCAATATTTACATTTACTCTTCTTATGTTGTTTTTCCCGTCGCGAGCTGAATAAACCGTCTTTATAGCATCTAGAATGTACTGAAAGCTGTCATTGGGATAAGATTCACCCGCAACCAAAAGTATCCTCTTTTGTCCTGCTTTAAGAATTGCCTCCGTCTCTTGTTTTATTTGAAGCATTGAAAGAAAACATC
>MEUA01000048.1:1587-41098 GCA_001771505.1 candidate division WOR-1 bacterium RIFOXYB2_FULL_36_35 | reverse complement strand
TTCCTGTCGGTTCATTCCAACTATATATCGGCATCTCTACGCCATCTATCATTACCTTGCCTTGATTATTATAGTTCCCTTCAAACCCTGTTCCGCTCATCTTTACCGTATATCCTAGATATCCTTCACTTGTAGTCACATAAGCCGAATTCTCATCTTTTCTTACTTCAATCTTTGTCACTGACGGTGTTTGTGGACCTGGCGTCGCGGTAAATGTCACATCTTTTCCATTGCTGTAGGGAGGAGCGTCATCGTACGCGGAAACTTTTACTGTATATGTCCCTGATGCTCCAAGATCAGGTACAACAATGTTTTTTATAGCATCATTTCCAGAAATATCGCCATTGTCTGCAGTCCTTACAAAACCGTTCGACATCTCCACAAGGCCTACTTTTGTTCCAGTTGCATCCCAGAAAGTGATATCAACAGTATTCGTAGGGTCTCCAAAACCAACTCCACTCACATCCATAGTATCCCCTGCTTTTACAGAGCTTTTTGAAACACTATATATTTTAGGATGTATATTAAATATAAGATCAGCTTTATTGCCAAAACGATTTATCAATTCTATTGTGGCGCTCCCTGGAGATATATAAAAAACCTGAGACGGCCCGTCTTGAGGCTGGATAGTAATAACTCTTGGCACCCCAAACTCTATAAGTTTGTTCTCCCAGGCATATATATAATCAGAAGGAAGATCAACAATATCCCCATTACTAAGGTTTAAAACAATTCTAGATCCAGGTGAAGTATCAAATCCATTTCCCTCGACTGAAACTGTGCTATAAACATAGCCGTACGCGCTATCTAATGATTGAGTGACATATTTATTATTCCAAGTATCATCTTTTACCTGTATTGAGCTAATAGCCGGAACAGGAATCGCCAAAACATTAAATAAATTTTCATCATTTTTACTTACACTGACAAGAGATCCAACCTCTGCCGAGACTGAATATAAACCAACAGGAAGATCAGAAGGGAGTTTTACTGTTATAAAATCTTTTGCTCCCCGCCCATCCATAGAATTTCCAATTCCTCGGTTGACTGTAACTGTTCCAAGGTTAACTCCGCCAAAATATAACTTTGTAATAGACCCCGCATCCACTGAAACCAAAGCTTCCCCACTAATAGTAACAGTTGTTAGCCCGGGATAACCATTTTTGGGATTTACATAATTTATCGTCGGTTTTATAGTTAAATTAGCGCTGTTAGAAACATCCCCGTTAGCGGTAACTTTTATCTCGTGAACTCCGGCATTAATATATTTAACCCCGTCAATAGTAGTTACACTGCGCGGAATGCCAACAACAATTTCCGTGTCATTCCAAGAATAGACTTGATATCCCTGATTTCCCGGATCGGAAGGATTAAGGGGATCACCCAAAACATCAGGTATCATCAAACCGTTTATAGTAATATTGTTAGACGCAGTAGCGCGTGATCCGTCAGCAACAGCGCCAAAACTTTCTCCTGATATTTTCACCGTATCATAAATAACTACCCCATCAGTAACATCTTTAAAGCTTTCTATGTCAGGATTAGGATTGGTATCAACCTGAAAATTTTCTATAATAGGAACAGACTTTGGCAAAATATTAAACTGCATACTGTTACTTACCTGGCTGTTTCTATCTACTTCTATAGTATATATACCAGTTTTTGATGCAAATACAGCTTCATCAAGTATCACATTTATTATGTCGTTATCCGAATCTCTTGAGGTTACAACAACATCCATAAATTCATTGCCAAGCGTATCATTCAAAAATTTGACTACATCACCATCCCCGGCATCTCCCAAAGCATATCCCTTTATCGAAAAAGACCCCCCCACTGCAGCAGCCTGTTTTGAAAGAGATGAAATTTTTGGCCTTACAGTAAATGAAGCATTAATCGGTTCGCCATAAGCGTTTATAATAGATAATTTGTCACCGGCATCAACATAATCGGTCACTATATTCCTTGGAACGGCAACTGATATCTCATTTTTGTTCGCATCCCACCAGACATTCTTGTTAGGCTCAAGAATTATATTTCCGATTTTTACAGTCCCCTCCTCCCCAAAAGCCTCTCCTGTAATTTTAAGACTGCTGTAAACATACCCATAGGCAGCTTCATTTCCAGAAAATTGTAAAGGGGTAGAACCAAACAGATCATCAGCAACCTGAATTTGTGATACAACAGGCGCAACAATATTAAAATCTACTTTATTGCTAAAGACCCCTTCCCCTTCAACAGAAACACTATAAGAAGCAGGAGGTAAATCAGGAGCATTAAAAGTAAGGGTTTCAGTAACATCAGATCCATCAACATCGGCAGGTGTCTCTCCTGCTCTTGCTATAACACCATTTCCAATTAAACTGTCGCCAAAATGTACAACCTGACTTAAAGAGAGACTTTCCAGCGCCGTCCCTACCAATACAACAGAACTCCCTTTATGAGCAGTCGCGTCATCAGGAAGATATCTGTCAATAGTAGGTCTGATTTTTATAGAACTTGTAGCTGTAATATCACCGGCTGTTACAACAACAACATTATTTCCCGATTTAATATAATCATTCCCTGCTTTGTGCGGTATGCCAAGTTTTATCTCATTGTCATTCCATGAATAAATCTGATAACCTGTATTATTAACATCATCATCTCTTATTTTAATACCATTAAATGTAACATTATAAGAAGCAGTATCCCCTGCGCCATCTCCCGGGGACCCAAAACCTGACCCCTTAATTTTTATATTGTCGTTAACAGCAACCGAATCCTGAGGCCCTAAATCCTTCCATGTGTCATAAACAGGATGAGGATCAGTATCAACAGCAAACCCTGTGATTTTTGGGTTGACCAATGTAAAAGTCTGGTTATCGTTGCTGTAAATGCCGTCAAAATCTTCAGAAGCAATTCTAACATTATAAGTATTAATTAAAAGATTCGGAACATCAGCATGAATCTTGCCACCTTCCAAAACACCAGCGACTGAAGCCGCAATATTCCCGTCTATTAAAAAGTCAATTGAATTAATCAAAGTCGAATCATTAAAACCTGTCCCTGAAATATATATTCGTGTGCCAGGAAGCCCTGAAGCAGGAGATATTCCATTATTATCAATTTTTGGGTGTATATCAAAAGGGATTGTAAGGCTGCCAAAAGTATTTGTTATGGTTATTCCAGGATGTCCCATAACAGCAGTCGATGGAATCGAAAAAGATATTTGTGTTCCATCGGTTGCCCAGTAAACTTCCTCACTTGGAATAGTTCTTGTGCCAAGTTTAACTGTTCCCGCACTCCCAAAATTGTTGCCTTTAATTATAATCGCGTCAGAATCATATCCCCAAGTCTGCTCCTTATATTCGTTTGAATCCGCCAGTTTATTACCGTTGCTATCATAATCTATATCCCAGACTTTTACTGAGGTATAAGTAGGCTGTGGAATAGGAAGAACTTCAAAAGTTACAGGCAGATTGTATTGCCCGTCACCAAGAGGCGCTCCAGCATAGTTTATGGAAGTATCTACATTATTAACCTTTACCTTCACTCTACCGTTTACCACGCCACTTGGCACAGTACATGTTATATGCCCGTTATCCCAATATGAAGTCTGCGCGGTTGCATTACTGTTAAAAATAACAGAGCTTGTCCCTTTAGTCGCGCCAAAACCGGCCCCATAAATATCTACCTGTTGTCCAGGATATCCGAATCTATTCATGTCGGTTACAACAGGCCCGACATTAAAACTGTAAATAGCCCCTTCAACACCAAATGATTTAACAACTAGTTGAAACTGCTGGGGATATACGGCAGATTTATCCTTAAACTCTTCCGGCATAACAAATGAAAGTTCACTATCCTGCCAATTGGAGATAACATGCTCCTCTCCGTCATTGTACTGACCATCAGAATTTTCATCAATATATGCAGGTAATATATAATCTTTTGTAGCTGTTCTGAAGATTACCTGATAATCTGTGCCATTATAGGAAAAAGGACTGGAAAGAGAGCCAAACCCTGTCCCTTTTATTTTTATAGCGTCATAAATATACCCTATATTTGTTGAAGCGTTATATTCTGTAAAATTCTCAACATTAGGGTCTCTGTTTTTATCAATTTCTATTGTAGAAATAGTAGCATTTGGTTTTTTAAACGGTTCTGAATATGTATAAGGGCTCCACCAGCTCACACCATCATACATTCTGATTCTCAAATTATAGTAGACTCCTGCGGATAAAGTCGCCAACGAAGTCGTAGTGTTAGGAGTAAACCCTTCTAATGATGTCCAAGTAGAACTCCCTGATTGTTTATAATAAATTTCATATTTATAATTACCGGCAGGACTATCATCATAACCGTGAGCCCATTGAGCCACCCCTGCATAATTATCAAGATTATCTCCGCTTACAGAATTAGGATGTACTATAGAAGGAGCTTCGGGAACTTTATTCACTAAAGCCCCTGAAGCATCCCTATATCCTGTATAAGATGAAAACATAGCATTGTACATGGCGCTAGCAGGTTCAGAACATGTAAACCACAAATAAGAACCGTCAGGTACTACAGAGAGTCCATCCGCGGGAAAAGTGACGAAAGGCAACGTAAAGCTTCCGTCAATAGCAGAATTGTATGTCCAGTTAGATAAATTTCTGGGGGTCCCATCGCTATTTACTGTAGATATTCTATAAACTATATTTGTCCCTGAACTGTTTCTATGTGTTGCGTATATGTACAAACCATTCACGGACAACCCTAAAATCTCTCCATGTACATTGTTTGGATCCTGATAATTCCCGTTTTCTAAAGAGAGAGCAGACCCGCTAAAATTATTAGTAACATTAAACATTACAATGTCTCTAAATGAGCCTGAGGTCTGATCAACCCGCACGTACAAAGTCTTACTGTCAGGAGAAAAAACAACATGTGTCGGATAATTAATGATAGAACCATAAGTAAGACTTCTATTATATTGATAAGAAATAGTCCCGTCAGCAGAATGTACTATGTTATATATATAGACAGCAGATCCTGATCCATCTGAAGTATAAGCCTGCTTATTTGTAACGGCAAGCATTGTATTGTCAGGACTTATTGCTATCCCGAAAAGATACGTAGCGCTTACACCCTTAACATCCGGATTCTGATCAACTGAAATAGAAGAAATTATCTGGTTTGTTTTGGTATCTATAATCTTTACACCTTTAAATGCCTGATCCAAAACATAAAGTCTCTTGCCATCAGAAGACATCGCCATCTGAGTCGGAGCAACAAACGTAGTGCCGTTTATCGTCCCTTTAAGTGTTCCCGTAGGACCGAACATCTTTACATTACCATTGGTTGCCAAAGCATAAAGAGTATTTCCATCAAGGCTTAACGCCATTGCAGATATAACTCCACCACCCAACTGACCGGAAGTTATCTGTCCAATCTTATTATTTACAGGGTTAAAACTTGATCCTCCCGATATGTCATAAATATTTATAGCCGCATTCACATTGTCGGGAGAATATAAATATTTCCCTCCTAACTGAGAATTATGAGAAAGAACAGAATTGACAGGCCACTCTATCCCTGCTGCATATGTTGCTACAGAAACAAAGAAAAATAAAATAAAAATTACAACCCGTAAAAAACCAATTAATCTCTTCATAAGTTCATGTACCCCCAATCTATTGTTGCTTTTCACAAACTCCTTCTTCTTCTCTCTGCTCAACTTCAACCATTATTCCATTAACTGAAACATTTAAAGAAAACCCTTTAGGGGCATTCTTAGCCAATTCCAATCTAATGGATCCGTCAATTATTGTATAGTCAGAACCTTCCGCGCTATCTAAAAGAGCAGAATCAAATATAAATGAAATGCCTTGTGTCCCTTTTTCAATTTTGCCTTTTACTTCTTGTATTCTGCCTGTCTCACTATTTCTTAAAGTAAGCTCGTAATTAAGAGGGACAACAATTGTTGCGATGCTTTCAGGGTTGATAACTCCGTTATTTACAAGCACCCCGGTTAATCCCTTATCTTCATTTCCATAATAGATATCTTTGGAAGTATATTTAGGATCTTTAGTATAAGAATAAATATGCGCAGCTACTTCTGTATGACTATCTTCTGACAGAAGAACCCCTTTATCATCTGTTTTATAATAAGCATTAAAAGTATCTTCAGTATTTATATCATTTTCATTGATATCAAAGGGACCAACAATATTGCCATTTTCCAAGGCATATCGCATAACAATAAAGGCTGCCTGTATCTGATCTTGCGAAAAACTATATTGTTCACTTGGCAGAGAAAAATCTTCAAAATCACCCGTAAATTTTGTTGTTATTTCATCTGTTCCGTCATTGCTAATATATCCTTCTTCAATCAAAGCCGAATAAATAGCTCCGCCATCTTTTTTTAAAACATCAGCTAAATCTTCTCCAAGAAGCACGGTATCCGGATTCGTAAAATCATCTACTGAAACAAACCCCTTTATATAATAGTAAGCAGTAACAATCATTTCGTTTTCTATTTTTGATCCAAAAACTACAAAGTGAATTCCTCCGTTATCTGCAGATAGCTTGAATACATTGGAATTAAAAATACCAAGCTCTGGAGCAGTTACTTGTATTGGTCTATATGTAGCATTGCCGCTGCCATCGAGCGATGTTAAAACAGGATAGCCATCAACCATTAAAGGAATAGCTGCAGGATACGCCCCGGAAATATAAGTTGGCTTTTCATCTCCATCTTGGAGAACAAAAGGAGAACATTGCCCTAAATCATCTAGGTTGTTATCGTCAACCGCAGTATTACAACTTGTAAAAGGCCCTCCATCTTCCTTCACATAAAAATCTCCGTCTTTATTAAAGCCGACATATCCATCATGAAGTCCGATTGAAATTCCGCCATTGACTTTGACACTCCCCCACCCGCTGCCATCATTTCTTATTTTCGAAACTATTTCAAAACGAAAAGGGATTTCAGCCACTCCTTTAGTGCTTAATTCCGAAGACAAACCTCCGGTTATTGTATTTCCTTTCCCATCTGTAATATCGGGATTAAACATTAAACAGCTTGGAGCTTGAGATGTACAACTAGGAACTACTCCTGCAGCGGGAATAAACATATATTGTATTACAGCGCCAACTCCATCCAAAACTTTGCCGGACAAAGATTTATCTGCCTCTGCTTTTGCAGGAGGCTTCTTTCCTGTCTTTGCTCCGTTTCTATCTGGTTTTTCGGCCTGTTTCGGATCAACAGGTACAATATGTCCCATTAACATTCGACTAGCGCTAATCGATTCCGTCATATTTATATCTCCCCCTTCTGAAACAATAAACTACTTAATATTATAAACTTTCCTATATATCGTTAAAAACCAACTTAAATTTCATAATATTCTTAGTATCTACCACTCACAAATCAATCGACATGACAAACATAAAACTTGCATATGTTTTTCTTATAATTAAAGCAAAAATTTCACTCAATTTTCAATTTGGCGGAATTACCTGATTTTACTGGTGATATCCATTTTTAATCACATTTTTATGCCACAACCGAGTATTGAGTTCAGAAAATGTTTCGAAGGAACATTAACCCCGATTATTCACCCAGATTATGATAATCGGGGTTAAAACACAATGTTGCAAAACAGGTAAGTCTGAGGTGGCACTAGCAACAATTTTATAACTTAACCCCGATTATTCATAGACGAACAGAATTCTAGCAGAGTGTTGAAAGTTTCCCCCAGGTATGAACCCTGATTCCCTAATCGGGGTTAATTATAAGAAATTACTTAACGGCTGTGAAGAGAAGGGTTCTATAATAAATTGACTTTTTTCCGTCTGACACTAAGGGACTGTTGCAAAATGGTCATTCCCGTGAAAACGGGAATCTATTTCTCAGAAAACAACCCCGATTTATAATCGGGGTTAAGATGGATCTCCGCTTTCGCGGGGATGACAAATCGCAAAAACTGTCATTACGCAACAGTCCCACTAAAACAATTCAGCCTGTTCGCTAACAAGCTTTTTAGCGGCTTTTACAAACCCGGCAAAAATGGGGTGGGGTTTATTGGGACGGGATTTAAATTCGGGGTGATATTGCGTAGCCAAAAAAAACGGATGTTTTGGAAGTTCTATTACTTCAACCAAATTTAATTTCTCATAAATTCCCGAAAAGACTAAACCATTTTCTTCCAGTTTGGATCTAAATTTATTGTTAAATTCATAACGATGCCGATGTCTCTCTTGAACAACATCTTTTCCTTCATATAAAGCAGAAAGAAGTGTATCATTTTTTATCTTACATGGATACGCGCCAAGCCTCATTGTCCCACCTTTTTCTGAAACACCAACTTGCTCTTCCATTAAATCTATGACAGGATTTTTAGTTTCATTATTAAATTCAGAAGAATTCGCATCTTTTAAACCGCAAACATTTCTCGCAAATTCAATAACAGCCGTTTGCATTCCCAAACATAAGCCCAAATATGGAATTTTATTTTCTCTTGCATATTTTATCGCTTTAATTTTTCCTTCCACCCCTCGAATGCCAAACCCTCCGGGAACAAGGATCCCATGTACATCATTCAAAAATACATCAATATCTTGGGCAGCCTCAATATATTCCGCATTAACAAGCTTAATTTCGATCTCACTGTTATTTACAATCCCGCCATGTTTTAAAGACTCAACAATACTAATATAAGAGTCCCTAAGATCCGTATATTTTCCGACAATTGCGATTTTTACTTTGTGCTTAAGATCTTTTACGGATTCAACCATGCTCTCCCATTCAGAAGTTTCAAAACCCGAAGATTCCAAGTCTAAATATTTAACAACTATCTCATCTAGCCGTTCTTTTTCTAAGGCCAGAGGAACTTCATAAAGAGAGCCTATATCAGCAAGGCCAATAACCGCGTCACGCGCCACATCGCAAAAAAGAGAGATTTTATCTTTTAAGTCTTGGATTAAAGGTTCTCGAGATCTGCAAATAATAATATCCGGATGAATACCGATCGCGCGAAGCTCTTTTACAGAATGTTGCGTAGGTTTTGTCTTAAATTCTTGAGTTGTATCAAGATAAGGAACAAGTGTTACATGAATATTGACACAATTATCACGACCTACCTCTTTTCTAAACTGCCTTATCGCTTCAAGAAAAGGCAATCCTTCTATATCACCGACGGTCCCTCCTATTTCACAAATTACAACATCAAAGTCTTGGTTTTTTGTAACAAGTTTAATTCGCTCCTTAATTTCATTTGTTATATGAGGAACAACTTGAACCGTTCCGCCAAGGTAATCACCACGCCTCTCTTTTAAAAGGACCGACCAGTAAACCATTCCGGCTGTCACATTATTTGCTTTACCCAAATTAACATCGATAAACCTTTCATAATGCCCAAGATCCAAATCTGTTTCCGCCCCATCTTCCGTAACAAAAACTTCCCCATGTTGATATGGATTCATTGTGCCAGGATCCACGTTAATGTAAGGATCAAGTTTTTGAATTGTAACAGAAATGCCTCGAGATTTTAACAGCCTGCCAAGGGACGCAGCCGTTATCCCCTTTCCAAGAGAAGAAACAACTCCTCCTGTTACAAAAATATATTTTGGTTGTTTTTGGTTATTCATAATTGCAATGAAGAATGACTTAATTAAAAATGACTAATGTATTGTACTTATTCTGTTTTCATTAGTCATAAAGTCATTTTTAATTCTTCATTTATAGTTATCCCCCTACAATATTATCCTCAATTTTGTTTAATTTTTTCACAATTTTAAGCCTCGTAACACGTCTCTTTAAAACCCTTTCCACGCTTATCTTTAAATTTTCATATTCAATAAAATCGCCAACAGCCGGCATTTTGCCAAGAAAGGAAAGGAGAAACCCCGAAATAGTATCATAATCTTCAGAAATTGGAATATCCAGTTTGAGTTCAAAATTCAATTCTTCTATAGGCATTTTACCTGCCACAACATAAGTATTTTCATCAACCTTTTCAAAAAGTTTTTCTCCCTGCTCAAATTCATCATGAATTTCTCCAACAATCTCTTCTATGATATCTTCCATTGTTACAATTCCTGATGTTATACCATGTTCATCAACAACAATCGCAATATGAGTTCTGTTAATCTGCATTTGGCGCAAGAGCTCATCTATTTTTTTAACTTCAGGAATAAATATTACAACTCTCATATAATCTTTTAATTGCTTCTCAGTCTGACATCCCAAAAGATCTTTGGCATAGATCACACCAATAGTATTATCAAGATTATCCTCATAAACTGGAATTCTTGAATGTCCCGTCTCTCTAAAATATGCTATTGCTTCATTAATGTTTAGGCTGCTTTTAATAGCTTTAATATCAGGGCGGGGAGTCATAACTTCTTTTACGGTTGTCTCTCCAAAATCAAAAATAGAAGATATCATCTCTCTCTCTTTCTTTTCAATTACACCCTCTTTTTCAGAAGTTGCGATAAGAAATCTTAAATCATCTTCTGTTAAAAAGGGTCCTTTTTCCGATATTTTTCCGCCAAAAAACGAAACAAAAGGTTTTGATATTGCAGTTAAAACAATAGATATAGGAGTTAAAATAATAGAAACGACAAGAAGAGGCAAAGAAAAAAACAAAGCTATCTTATCTGAATTTCTTATGGCTATATTTTTAGGAATTATCTCTCCAAAAACAATTATTAAAAATGTTATAATTCCTGTCGCAAGACCTAAAATCGCTCCAAGATTTTGAATTCCCCTTCTTTCAAAAAATGAAATAATTATTGATGTCGCAAGAACTGAAGCTCCAATGTTTGCGATATTATTACCGATTAAAACAACTGACAAGAGTTTGCTCGGTTCATCTTTAAGTTTTTTAACGCGTGCCGCTCCATAAACTCCTTTTTCCACAAGATGAGAAACTTTTAAGTGCGAAAGAGACGTATAAGCAGTCTCTATAATTGAAAAGAAAGCCGAAAACAAAAAACATATAATTAAAACAAAAAACTCAACAATCATACTCCCATCTCCTTGTGGGTATACCCCAAAACATGCAATGTTCCATGAATTGCAAGCCGTAAAAGTTCTTCTTTTAAAGAAATATTATACTCTTTCGCCTGTCTTTTTGCAGCCGGAACCGAAATATAAACATCTCCCATTATATTTTTTTTATCCCCTAAATTAAATGATAACACATCTGTCGTTTTATTTTTATTTCTATATTTTTTGTTTAATTCTCTAAGCAGTGCGCCATCTCCAAAAGTAATCCCCATCCCCCCCCTCGCCTTATGTTCGCTCAATATCTTACCCACCTTTAAGTTTATTCCCCTAAATGCCTTGTCTGACTCAAATATCTTATCTGTAAAATTAAGAAATATCCTCACCATATCCATACTCCGCTATATTCCCAAGCTCTTTAATTTTAGCTCCCAAAGATATCAATTTATTATCCAAGCCATCATAACCACGAATTATAAATTGATCTATATCTTCAATTAAAGTATCTCCTTCCGCCGCGAGGCCCGCGATCACTAAAGCTGCGCCAGCGCGTAAATCTCTGCTTTTAACCGGAGCCCCTTCCAGTTTTGGAACTCCCGTTATAATAGCGCTTTGCCCTTCAAGCCTTATATTCGCACCCAAACGTCTAAGTTCATGGGCATGCATAAATCTATTTTCAAAAACAGTCTCTGTAACAACAGAAGTACCTGAAGATAAAGTAAGAAGAGCTGAAATTTGAGGCTGAATATCGGTTGGAAACCCGGGATAAGGCAAAGTCTTAATATCAACAGGCTTAATTCCGTCTGGAACAGTAACTCTAATAGTATCTTCTTTTATATCAAAGACTACTCCGGCATCTTTCAGCTTGCTAATTGCCGATTCTATATGCAATGGATTTATTCCTTTAATAACAACATCTCCATGTGTAATCGCCGCCGCAATAATCAAAGTAGCTGCTTCAACCCGATCAGGAATAATCTCATGATTGGCCGCCACTAATGAAGATGTCCCCGAGATCTTGATCTCCTCGGTTCCAGCGCCGTCTATCTTAGCTCCGCATTTCTTCAAGAAATTTACAAGATCGACGATTTCCGGTTCCCGAGCGGCATTCTCTATAATGGTATCGCCCTGCGCAAGTGTCGCGGCCATTATTATGGTTTCAGTCGCCCCAACAGATGGAAAATCCAAGTATATCCTGCTTCCAATTAATTTATCGGCTTTCCCTATAACAAAACCATGCTCCATTGAAATTTTTGCACCCAAAGCTTCCAAGCCCTTAAGGTGTATGTTTACCGGGCGGGAACCAATCGCGCATCCTCCGGGAAGAGGGATCCTTGCCCGTCCCGTTTTTGCCAAAAGAGGCCCTATTATAAAAAAAGACGCGCGCATTTTTGTTACCAGCTCGTAAGGAGCAACGTGTTTTAATCCGCCATTTACCCAAGTATGAACTGTGTTTGGATATGAGTATTCCGCACGAATACCCAAAGATCTTAAAACTCTAATCATTGTTTGTATGTCCAAAAGATTTGGAACATTAGTAATTATACATTCACCTTTAGTCAAAATAGTTGCGGCAAGGATAGGGAGCGCGGCATTTTTGGCCCCTGAAACCAGGACATCCCCTTTCAATTTATTTCCGCCTCTAAGTAAAATTCTTCTCATTTATAGTGAAATTCTTTCTCCATAATATTTTTAAACCCAAGATAATGCAATATGACAGAAATAATTCTTTTTGCAGCTTTGCCATCTCCATATGGATTGACAACTTTTTGCATTTTCTTATAGTCACTTTTTTTAGAAAGAAGTCTGCCCGCTTCTTTAAAAATTTTATCGGCGTCAACTCCTATAAGTTTAACAGTCCCTGCTTTTATAGCTTCCGGACGCTCTGTCTTTTCGCGCAAAACAAGAACAGGTTTTCCCAAGGAAGGAGCCTCTTCCTGAATACCTCCAGAATCAGTCAAAATCAAATAAGATGCTTTCATAAGATGAACAAACGGCTCATAATCCATAGGCTCAATAACTAATACATTTGAAACATTCCCTAAAACTTCATTTACTGCGCTACGAACCATGGGATTTTTATGGACAGGCAAAACAACCTGTATTATATCAAAATATTTTTCTGCTAGTCGCCTTATCCCTTCACAAATACATCTAAGAGGCATGCCAAATGATTCTCTTCTATGAGTTGTCACCAAAATTATTTTTTTGTTGACATCTAATTTCAAGCCAGATTCAAACAAATTAAGTTTTTTATTCGCCACGAACAATAAAGCGTCTATCACAGTATTTCCGGAACAATATATATTCTTTTTTTGAATATTTTCATTTAGCAAATGATTAACAGATGTTTTTGTGGGAGCAAAATGCAAATCACTAACAACAGAAATCAGCCGGCGGTTAATTTCTTCCGGATAAGGTTTAAATTTATCAAAGGTTCTAAGCCCTGCCTCAATATGCCCTAAAGTAATTTTATGGTAAAAAGAGGACAACGCCGCAGCAAAAGCAGTGCTTGTATCCCCTTGAACTAAAAGCATATCAGGTTTCTCCCTATCCAAAACAATTTCAAGGCCACTTAATGTTTTGCTGACAATCTGCTGAAGAGATTGAGATTTCTGCATAATATCCAAGTCATAATCTGCTTTAAGATTGAAAATACGCATAACCTGTGCAAGCATCTCTTTATGCTGTCCGGTAGAAACAACAACAGGTTCAATCTTATCCTGATGCTTTTTCATTTCAAGAAGAAGGGGCGCCATTTTTATGGCCTCTGGCCTTGTTCCAAAAACCAACATTATCTTCTTTTTAGACATTAATAAACAATCCTTTTTGTGCTGACATAATTATCGGAACAATCAATGTTTCAATGCCATAAGCAGAGCTCCAATACTCAACAAAAAACATGCAACATAGATCGATAGAACAGCCTCTCTCTGGGTAAATCCTGCCCGTAAAAGCATATGATGAATATGTCCTTTGTCCGGCGCAAACGGGCTTTTTCTTTCACTCAAACGCCTCCCAATGGCAAACATTGTATCAAATATCGGAACTCCTAAAATTAACAAAGGGATAATTAAGGCAACAACAAGTGTAGTTTTAAAAACACCCATAATAGACGAAGTTGCAAGTAAAAATCCTAAAAAATAACTGCCTGAATCCCCTAAAAATATTCTGGCAGGGAAAAAATTATATTTTAAAAATCCTAAAGCCGCGCCAGCAAGAGATAAAAGAATTAAAGCCGCGCCTATTTCATGAGTGCGCAATGCAACAAAAAAAAGGGTCATTGCAGATATAGTTGTTACCCCGGCAGCTAAACCATCTAATCCATCTATTAAATTCACAGCATTTGTCACTCCAGTCAGCCAAATAAGAGTCAAGGGAATTGATATAAAACCAATCAAAGGAAAAATCCCGTTAAAAGGATTAGAAATAAAATTTATTTCGATTCCAAAGAATATCACTATTGCCGAGGCCAAAAGTTGAATCAAAAGTTTTATTAAAGAATTAACCCCTTTTACGTCATCAACGATTCCAAGAAAAAACATTATTGTCGCAGAAATAAAAATACCAAGTATTCCCAAATATTTTATATGCATGCCGTTAAACCAGGAAAAAATCAAAGCAAATAAAAGAGCTAAGGCAAACCCAACATATATAGAAATACCACCAAGCCTAGGGACTGGCTCTTTATGAATCTTTCGGGGATCAGGTTTATCTAAAACACCCTTAAATGTAGCAAATTTAATAACTATTGGCGCAACAAAAACAGTTGAAAGGAGAGCTATAAAGAAGGTCCCGATGTATATTAACATACGGGGTTTTATTATATCACAATTTTAGAAATGGAGCAACTGCGCCTGATACAAAATTTCACCACAGAGGCAATCCTGTTGCATTATCCTTATTTCTCACAAGTTCGCCACCCGTAAGCTCTTGAATAAAAAATTCGGCGGCAAAGACCTCTGTGCCAGGCATAAGGTGTCCGCCAAAAGCCTTTCCGTCAAAATCCGCCAGAGTTATGTGGGCATGAACGATGGGCCGATTATCTTTTAAAGAGACATTCCCCATGCACGAAGAAATTTCGAGTTTTTTATCCAGGTTAATTGATGCAACATATTGCTTTTCCTTTTGATCATAATATCCAAGTTTTGCTCGCTTAACCGCCCCTATCAAAGAAAATGTTCCAAGGCGAATATTCTGCTTTATGCAAAATTCCGTAAGAACTTCCAGCAGATCATCTCCACATTCAAATCTTCCAATAAAAACACGGCCAAGTTGAGGCTGTATATGCATAATTAATATTATATTATAGTAATTCAAAAATTGAAAGTTAACCCCGATTAGGATAATCGGGGTTAACCCTATGTTATTTTATAGGCGGAGTGTAAGTAAAACCTGTTAAAACATTAAAACCGCTAGCTGCTTTTGATTCAGGCTGTTTGCTAAGAGTTAGTCCACCGCCAATCATAAAATCTACAGTCCCAAACTTAGAAGTAACTCGAGGAACATAAGCCAAAAAGAAAGAACTGGAGACATAACCAGTATCGTTAGAATAGATTGTTTTTTCAAAATTTCCGTTCAAAGCCAGCCTATGCGAATCATTAATAGAAAAAACATTTCCACCTGAAACAGAAAGTTCAATATACGGACTATCCAAATCAGACGAATTGGCCAACAACTCTTCTCCTTGGTTCAAATAAGCTTCATTTATTTTTGCTCCGTCGGCATCTCTCGAAAACTTAAAAGAGATAAAAGGGGCAAAGCTGCCAAAGGCCCCTTTAAGTGTAACCTCTGTATTAACACCTAAAAATGACCTGCTTAAATACGGATTAACATACAGTGAAAACGAAGGGGCAAGCGCCGAAGGCTTGTTATTTTTATTCCATCTGAATATTTTTTCATGCTGAAATCCAAAGGTAAGCTTAGTGGTTGCAGCCGCCATATCTCGTTCATAATCTATTGGCAATCCCGTCTCTTCATCTTTATAAGATAAAGAATAATGCATTTCTTGGGAATCATATGATCCTCCCAGAGCAAAAAGACTTGATCCAAAGTCCCCGAAAGATTGTTTTCTGTTAACAGCCGCACTTAAATTATAACCTGATCCTGAAAGGTTCGGCCTATCAATTGTCCCCGCGTCAGAATTATTAAAAATAGGAGAATTAATTAATGTCATTCCTCCTCCAATTTTCAAAGATATAACACTAAAAGGAACTTTTGCTTCTGCAGAAAGGGACAACATCCCTCTAGAGTCGGCAGCAGAGCTAAACGAAAGATTAATTTTTTTATTATCATCAGCAGCTGTTTTTATTATGTCTTCAATCGGAAGGGCGCAATTTAATTTTGCTTCTAAAATGCTTTTATACTTTTGAATATATTTATCAGCAGAATCATACTCGGGAATTCCACAAAAATCATCCATACAAGAAGAAATAAATTTTTTAAACTTATCATCATCTGCTAGATCATATTTTAATCTTGTCCGCTGATCCGAAAAATTTCTAAGAAATTCTACAAACAAAAAAACAGTCATACCTGAAGGTAATTTATTTATAATCAATTCAAAATATTCTCTCAATGTTTTATCTTCCGGGACCAAAAACTTAAGCGCATCAATTATTTTTTCAATATCCTTCAAAGATAAAGTTATTCCTAAACTTAAATATAATTTTTCTATATCAGTCTGAACAACTGAGATATCCAAACTTTGATTGAACATTCCTGTTAAGTCCGCACCTAAATCAACTGCTCTCCCAGCCATTTCCACTCCAAGCTTACAAATATTATAAATTAGATAATATTCCACAGTGGCATCAATGCTATCTATATTATTAATTGCATAATATAAAAGGGGAGCAAGGTTCTCAGGTATTCTCTTTAAAAATTTCATAATAGGCATAGGATCGTGATCCCCAAGTCTAAAAGAGAGTACCTTTTTCGCATAATCAGGATTAATTGGATTTAAATTACTTTCAAAAAGCGCTGTTAAAGACTCTTGCCTGACTACATTTATAAATTGATTAGAAACAGCACAACCTCTATGTTTATAATCAACAGAAGCTTTTTCACAAACAACTTCTGGCTTCATTTTTGATATAATTTCAACAGCATTGAAAATAAAATTCTCCAACTGAGCCCCAGAAATTTGTTCTTTTACAACAAAAGAAACAGCCCACAACAAAACATTCCCCTCAAAAACAGTATCAATCTTTTCCAATAAGTCCTTAAGCTGTTTTTCAGAAACATTTCTCACTTTCTCTCTAATTTTTGTCAACAACTCTTTTTTGCCTTTTTTGCTTAGGCGATCAGAAAGATTAATAGTTGTTCCTTTTTTAGCGCTTTCGACAGTTCGGCCCGGATTGATGTTTGCCCCAGTTATATTTTCCATAAATAGATGGTTTCCCCTCTTTTAGATTGAATTTCACCCCTTATTTTACTATCGAAAAAACAAGCAACAAAATTGCACTGTAAAATGACCTCTTTTTCTACAAGGCCAGGCATGTTAGAATTAACTATTATGACAAATAAGAAAAAAATGAAAACAAAAATATTAATATTTATTCTATTAATAAGTTTAATAAGCCCTGCAATCGCACAACTAGGAGGAAAAACCAAGATGACAGAGGAGAAAAACACCGACAAACTGTATGCTACATTCGAAACAGATATGGGAGATATAACCTGTATCCTTTATTCTGAGGAAGCCCCAAAAACCGTTTCAAATTTTGTGGGCCTTGCAAAAGGAGAAAAAGAATGGACTGACCCAAAAACAAAAGAGAAGACAAATAATCCTCTATATAATGAAACAATCTTTCATAGGGTAATTCCCGATTTTATGATCCAAGGAGGAGATCCTTTGGGTATGGGATATGGTGGACCAGGATACCAATTTGAAGATGAAATAGATAAAAATCTGACATTTGATCAGCCCGGCCGTCTTGCCATGGCAAATGCAGGCCCTAACACAAATGGTTCACAGTTTTTTATTACAGTAGCCCCCACCCCATGGCTCAACGGACATCACACAATTTTTGGTCAGGTAATTAAGGGCCAAGATGTTGTTGAAAAAATTTCTCTCGTAAAAAAAGACACCAGAGATAAACCATTAAAAAATGTAACATTAAAAGATGTAATCATCAAAACAACCTTATAAAATGTTAAAAAATTTTTACAAACGCTTAAATATATTGGGAGGAGAAACAATTTGGCCTGTTAATCCCACACGCAATTTCCTAAAAAACCTAAAAAAGAATGTTCCTAGAAATTGCACAGTTTTTTTTGATTACAAGGAAGAGCCTGTCGATATAATAATATACTGGTTTAGGGCAAAAAAGAAAGAAAATTACAAAGAAATTTTTGAAGATTTGAAAAGTAAATACACCAAAGCATTATGGTTTGTCATATCAAAAGCGCCAAGCAATTTATCAAGAGAACGACTAAGGGATTTTGCGGCTCAGAATGGGATGATGCAAAACAAAACAGCCGACTTCACCAAAGATGAATACGGTCTTTGCTTTGTTTTTCGTTGAATCCATTTAAATTATAATGATAAGTCCAGAAAAGCAAAAAGCTCTTAAAGAAAGACTTGCAAAACTTAACATCAATAAAAGCAATGTTATAGAGAAGTTTGTACGATCAAGCGGCGCCGGAGGACAAAACGTAAATAAAATAGCATCTGCCGTATATTTAAAGCACGTGCCAACAGGAATAGAAGTAAAATTTCAACAGGAAAGATCACAAGCGTTAAACAGATTCCTGGCATGGCGGCTTTTGGCTGATAAAGCAGAAGAGATGATTTTGGGTGAAAAGAGTCGAGAACAAAAACGCATATACAAAATCAAAAGGCAAAAAAGAAAGAGATCTAAAAGGGCTAAAGAGAAGATTTTAAGAGAGAAAAAAATTGTCTCTGAAAAGAAAAAATCAAGAAAATCTCCATCTTTTTAACCTGTCAGGAAATTGACCCTAGTTATGATAATCGGAGTTAGTTTTGAGAAAACCCTACTCCCCCCAAATTTTTAGGCTCCGGAGCTTCTTTGATCTGTCCGAATTTTTTTTCATACATCTCTATGTTTTGCTGCAAAGCTTTTAGAAACTTTTTAGCATGAGTAGGCGAAGTAATAATTCTGGAATTTACTTTTCCTTTTGGAGGATGAACAAAAACAAAATCCAATATAAATTCATTCTCATTATGCGAAAGAATCGCCAAATTACTATAAATACCCTTTGCTATTTCATCATCAATTTCAACTTTAACTTCCTGTTCCGACATTTTTAATTTCTCCTTTTTTTATAAACTTTTGCTTTGCCTCTATTTTATAACACTTACAAACAAGAAACAAATGCAAGTTACAATAATATTATTTCGATAAATATTTATGTAGAATATATCTGATGAAATAAGAATAGTTTTTTAGCGATATATTGTTATGACAGACTATGGATGGTCGGAAGTTGGCAGTCGAAAATCATAATTAACAGAAGGAGAAAAAATATGTTTGTTCGTCGACCAGCAAGACTAAGCTTAGGGACTCAATCCTTCATACAAATGCAAATACGGAATAAAACAGTAATGCCCACATCCCAAGGTTTTCATTTTTTAGAAACCAGAATTACTTTAGAGAATGCACATCAATATTTTGATGAACTTTTTATTCAAATAGAAAAGTATGGTACTGAGAAACTTGAAGCATTTGGAAGTATGCTGGAAAATCAAAATGTTTCAGGCGACCTCTTCCAGGGGATAGCATCTGTTTTTGCAAAGAGATTAATAGAACATGTTGAAACTACTCCCTCAACCGATGGAATTGGCCTCTTTTTACATGCATTAACAGTTTCTAGCACTTATGAAGATGGTAAAACGGAAGCATTTCTTAACGCTATATCCGCCCAACATGGGATATCAATATTACAAGATTCCCAAAAACTTTTTGATAAAACGTGGAAAGAAATTAAAACTGAAGAAGATAGACGAAAACCGCTATCTGTAATGCTAAGCTTAAATGGAGCTAAAAACCCTCTTGTAAAAGGTTATGCGTTAAGCATGCTCTGCCATAAGATTGATAATCCGGAAGTTGAAGGGGCAATACTGAAAGAGGTATTGTTTGCAGATTCTTCTGATGTAAAAACTGAAGAAGATAGACAAGCGGTTGTCCAACTTGCGACACAGTGGAGATTAAGAAGCCTCGATTCTTGGAATAAAGATAAAGGCAATATAAGAAAAGTTGGAATAGTCTTAAAAGAAGCGCTTTCAGAAGAGTTAAAAACAATACAAGAAGAAGAAAGAGAGTATGAAGCAAAACTGGAAGAAATAAAAACGCTAAGAGATGATGCTTATAAGATAACAGATTCAGAAGCTCGCTCTGAAAAATTAAAAGCTATAGCAAAACAAGACGCAGAAGCTAAATTACTAGAAGATGCGTTTTTTGCTCATAAAGACAGTTTGACATGTATCATAGCATCTGTTTTCAAAGAACTTCATCTTGAAACTAGAGTCGGAAATCTTATAATTGATACCATTGCTAATCCTAAAAATCGTTTTGAAACACCTTGGGATTCAATTGCTAATCTAGCTTATATTGAAATTATAAAAACCGTATAGCCCCTTTTGGAGATTGGTCAACGCATTGGACATTACTTTTGTTCCCTGTTAAAATATAATCATGGCAACTGAAACTTTGCAGAAAATAGTTTTAATAGAGCAGGAAGCTGATAAAATAATTGAAAACGCTCAAAAAGAGGCAAAAATAATAGTTGTAAATGCCAAAAAAGAGGGAGAAAATCTTTTAATCCAAAGCAAAAAAAATGCGTGCGATAAGGTAAACATCCTTCTTGAAAAGGCAAAAACAGACGCTAAAAATGAAGGGGCTGAGATCTTAAAGAGAGCCGAAAATGAAATAGAAGATATCAAAAAAAAAGCAGCGTTTAAATTAAACGAAGCAAAAAAACTGATAAACTAATATGCCTACCGTAAAAATGCAAAAAGTTCTAATATGCGGAACTCAGGAAAACAAAGATACTGTCATAAAAAAACTCCATGAGTTAGGTGTCATCGAACTTACAGAGACAAATCTCCAAAAAGAAGAAAACACAAAGAATGAGGATTATGAGCTTGCAATAGCAGAAGTCGCAGCCGCAATCTCCTTCCTCGAAAAAGCAGCTCAAATTAAAAAGAGCTTTGTCGAAAGTTTTGCCCCGACCAAAAAAACAATACATCAAGAAGTTTTAATCAACGCCTATAAAAAAACAGATTGGAAGGAAACAGTAAAAAAAATAAAAACTATCGAAGGGGAACTCGCGAATATAAGAAATTTAAAATCAAAGCTGGAAACAGATATCGATAATTTAACTCCATGGCAAAGTCTTAATTTCAACCTTGATTTAGAAAACAAATTAAAAAGGACAATCATCATATTCGCAGAGTACGGGAAAAAGGATAAGATGGCGGCAGAAAAAAAGCTTGAGGATAAAAAGATATTTTTTGATATCAGCGTTGTCTCTTCAGCTGGAAATAAAGAATATGCCGCAATAATCGTTTTAAAAGAAAATGAAAAAGAAGTTTTGGATATCTTAAACGAAAACAGATTCCAATTAAGGGCGCTCCCTTATGCCAACTGTTGCGCAAATGAAGAACTAAAAAAATTAAGACAAGCCTTTGAAGAAATGATATACGAGAAAAAAGAGCTGGAAAAAGAGGCGCTCTCCCTTTCGACAAATATTGAGAATTTAACACTTGTCTATGACTATCTCCTGCTTAAAAAACAGGAAAAAGAGGCAAAAGGGTTTGTAAACAATACAAAAAGAGCGTATACAATGTCAGGTTGGATAAAAAAGAAAGAGAGAGAAAAGCTTTTAAATACGCTTCTTAACCTATCAAAAGAGATAGACGTAATCCCTGTTTTGCCGGGTGAAAACGAAATTATTCCAACCGCAATAGAAAATCCTCCCATGTTTAAGCCTTTTGAGCTTATAACCAAAATATTCGGAGTGCCAGGGACAAAAGAGGTCGACCCCACCCAAGCATTGTCTTTTTTCTATATAGTCTTTTTCGCAATATGCCTATCCGACGCCGCATACGGAGCAATTCTCGCAATAGCATCTTTTTATTTTTTAAAAAAACTTACCTTGTCCGAAGGTGGAAAAAACCTTCTCCTCCTCTTATTTTGGGGCGGAATACT
The DNA here is from genome assembly GCA_001771505.1 of candidate division WOR-1 bacterium RIFOXYB2_FULL_36_35. Classification (NCBI taxonomy): domain Bacteria; kingdom Bacillati; species candidate division WOR-1 bacterium RIFOXYB2_FULL_36_35. The sequence goes on along the minus strand of MEUA01000048.1, from coordinate 18,949 downwards.
ATCTATCGCGGCAGGGATTTTAACAGGAAGTTATTTCGCTATAAATCTTGATGATCTGCCTAAAAGCAGCATAAAAGATGCTCTACTATACGTAAAAATCATAGATCCTGTTAAATCTCCCCTTACAATGCTTATCGCATCTCTTGCAATGGGAGTAATCCAAAATATTTGGGGACTTATAGTTGGTATGTACTGGAAAATAAAACAGAAAGAATACTTGGCCGGCATTTTTGATTTTGGGCTTTGGATATTTTTCCTGTTGGCGCTTGTCGCCCTCTTAATAGCAAACGCAATAGGACCAAATTTTGTATCTCTCACTTCTTACTTGAGCATGGCGGGAGCCATAATGCTTGTTTTAACTCAAGGCAGGAACGAACCTGGTTTCATAAAAAAAGCGATAGGCGGCATATTAAGCCTTTATCGCACAACAGCATTTCTGGGAGATACGCTTTCTTACTCAAGGCTTTTGGCTTTAATGATGACAACCAGTATTATCGGTTTAGTTGTAAATATATTGGCGGGAATCACCGCAACAAGCATTCCTATTTTTGGTTATGTTATAATGATTGTGATTTTGGTTGTCGGGCATCTTTTTAACCTTGTAGTCTCCGTGCTAGGCGCTTTTGTCCACTCAATGAGACTTCAGCTTGTCGAGTTTTTCGGCAAGTTTTATGAAGGGAGCGGACGTCCTTTTAAGCCGTTGGGCAGAGAGACAAAATATGTAGTTATAAAATAGGAGGATAAAAATGAACATAGGACTAGGACTTGCAGTAGCTGGAGCGGCAATTACGGCATTTTTGGGGGCTGTGGGCTCGGCATGGGGAATTGCAATCGCATCGGAAGCGGCAGGAGGAGTTTTAACTGAAGATCCGGAAAAATTTGGAAGAGTGCTTGTACTACTTGCGCTTCCGGGAACTCAAGGGTTTTACGCTTTTTTGGGCATGTTTTATGTAATGCTCAAAATAAATCTTTTGAAAGGCGGAATGCCAATTGACCTATCAACAGGCTTACAACTTTGTTTTGCGGCTCTTCCTGTAGGCGTTGTCGGCTTATTTTCGGCTTACTATCAAGGCCGCGCTTCAGCCGCAGGGATTTTGCTTCTCGCAAAACGCCCTGAAGAGATGGGTAAGGCTGTAATCCTCCCTGCGATGGTTGAAACATACGCTGTAGTAGGATTACTCGCAACAATTCTTCTTGTATCGGGGATTAAAGTCTAAATGGCTCTTTCCGATATAGAAAACAAAATAAAACAGGATACCAACATCGAGGCAGAAAATATAATCTCTGAAGCCAAAAGCCAAGCTATGCAGATTATTAAAGAGGCAGAAGCAAGGGCGGAAAAAGAAAGAGACGAAATTTTGTTCTCTGGCAAAAAAGAGGCTGAAGATTTAAAACGAGCGTTTATAACCCCTTTTAAGCTTGAATCAAAGAAAAAAATACTGGAAGAAAAAAGAAAAATACTTGATCTTATATTTGAAGGCAAATCAAAAGATTTAAAAGAAAAAAAAGAAATTGAAGTCGCAAAGGTTCTTTTCAGCTAAATGAATAAACTTGGATATGCGATAGGAAGAATAAGATCACTTGAGGCACAAATGCTTTCTACCTCACATTTTACTCGTATGGCAGAATCAAAAGATTTTGAATCATCTTTTTTTGTTTTGACCGAAACTTCTTATTCAGAAAAAATCGACCGGTTGTCTAACCCGTTTAACTTTGGTGAATTAGTCAACATCGAGCTTGATTTCATAAAAAGTTTTCTGATTAATATGGCTCCAGAATCCGAAATAATAGATGTATTGCTTAAAAAATTCAGCCTGCCTTATTTAACACTAATAGATTATATAAAAATGCTGGAAAAAACAGCTAAAAAAAACAATGTTTTTCTATTTAAAGAATATGTTGAAGCTTTTGCGGCCCTGCAAACTTTACTTTTAAACACAGAAACTGAAAACTTAACCATGGAAGAAGCGGCAGAAAAGATAAAATACAAAAATTATTCCAATGCCGTTTTAAAAAGCCTCCCTTCTAAAAATTTATTTGTATTAGAAAGAGAGATTGATAACCATTTAATAGAAATTGTACAAAAAGCAAAATATATGGCCTTTGGAATAGAACCTTTGATTGGCTTTTTAATAGGGAAAGAGATGGAGACAAAAAATATTAAGTTAATACTCACAGGCAAGTTGTTGGGTTTAGAAACAGAAGAGATCAAGAAACGTTTGAGGAAAGCGTATGTTTAAAGGAGAGGGATGAGCAATCAAGTAGCAATTATAGGCCCATATCAAATGGTTCTGCCGCTAAAAGAGAGCGGCATTGCAATATTTTCCTGCGATAATGGGAGGCAGGCGGAACAAATTTTAGACAAAATCCATCTTTCAAAAAAATTTGATGTCATATTTATTACGGAAGTTCTCGCATCAGACACACAAGAAAAAATCGCGGAACTTGAAAACAGTCTAAATATAGTTCTAATCCCCGATCACAAAGGGAGTATCGGCTTGTTTAAAGAAAGATTAAACGGCTTAATAAAGCATGCTTTGGGCGGAAGCTTAAACAAATAAAGGTAAAATCGATCTTGTTTTTAACCCTATCAATAACCCCATTTTTTTATGAAGAACAAAGATCTCTTCCGGTGAAAAATATTTAACAGCGGAAGAATCATCCAAAAACTCAGCCTCTTGAGATGTCAACTTATCATTTTTAATCTCTAGAACAGCAATTTCAATTTCTTCTCTTCGTTTAAAAGTCAAATTGCCTTGAGAAATTTTAAATCTTATATCACTAACTTTCATATACTGAATTAAACTACGGTATAACCTTGAAAGTTGTTCAGGACATAATGTTTCCAGTTTTTCACGTATCTTTTTGGTAGGATTTTCCTCCAATAAAACATCAAGAGCGCTTTCTAATCTCACCTGGAATCCTTTCAAATGCTTTACGAAAAAACAAAATATAAAAGTCAAAGAGATCACAGCATAATTAAAATCAGCTATATCAACATCAACTGATAATAATTTTCCTTTTGAAGAACCAGCCAAGAAAACCAGATTATTTACAGGAAAATCACTTGAAGAGAAGCCGCCTGCTTTTTTTTCGGGCATGAACCCCGATTTCCTAATCGGGGTGAATAATCGGGAATCATCCATAGTTGAAGCATAAGTTAACTCAGATAAAAAAGCTAAAAAAGCATAAGCAAATTCAGCCGTCTGACCGGTTTTTCTCCGTGGTACTTTGCTCTCAACAACTTTTAAAATATTCTCTATTTGATCAACACTAGATCTTTCAAGTAATCTTTTATATACAAAAACCACTAAAAATTGATAATCACCTTCTAAAGAAACACTACTTGTGCTTACCAACTTTCTTGCTTTTAAATAACACATCAAAATGTCTTCAATTTCTCTAACATCTTGTGTTTTAGAATTTTTATCAACAAAATTTTCGCTTATTGAAGAAAGTATCTGTTTTACATGCAAATCTAATTCCGGAAGCTGCTCCTTTACCACACTATAGTCATCAAGTTTAGACGATAAAAAAATAAAAACTCTTTTAGCATTTAATAAAATATTTGTAACGCTATTATAAGCAATATCCCTTATATTTGGAGCATACAAATGCAAGCTTCCACTCTTTCTTGCACGATTTAATCTGCCAATTTCTCTACTAAAAATTATTGAAATTTCCCTTTCACCATAATTTCTTGTAACAACCCTCATAATCCCTTGAATTTTCATATGTTTTTTATCGCTCCAATAATAAAAAAGTTTCACACAAATTATCATTACGGGACTGTTGCGAAATGGTCATTCCCGTGAAAACGGGAATCTATTTCTCAGAAAACAAGATAGATCCCCGCTTTCGCGGGGATGACAAATTGCAAAAACTGTCATTACGCAACAAGTCCATATGACCCCCGATTCATAATCAGTTCAACTCTGAACCCCGATTATCCTAATCGGGGTGAATAATCGCAACTCAAAATTCTTATCATCTTGACTTTCATAGAGTAATAATTTAATCTTAATAATGAAAAAGGAGCTCACATGATAAAAAAAGTAGCAGGGCCTCTTGTTGTCGCAAGTGTGCCTGGGTGTAAAAAGGGTGATCTTGTAAAAGTAGGAATGTTAAAACTTGGCGGCGAAATCATAGAAATTCGGGGTGATTTAGTATCAATTCAAGTATACGAAGAGACTTCCGGATTAAAAGTCGGCGATCCTGTCGAAAACACAGGGATGCCTCTCTCTGTTGAACTTGGGCCCGGCCTCCTCTCCACAATGTTTGACGGAATTCAAAGGCCTCTTGTTGAACTTGAAAAAGCATCTGGAGTATTTATTGCAAGAGGAGTCGAAGTCTTTTCTCTAAATAGAACAAAAAAATGGGAATTTACATCTGTTAAAAAAAACGGAGATGAAGTCTCAGTTGGAGATATAATAGGAACAGTTAAGGAGACTAGTCTTATTGTCCATAAGATAATGGTTCCGCACGGAATCCATGGCAAAATAGAGGAAATAAAATCAGGAGAGTTTACAATAGAAGATGTCATAGCAAAAATTGCAGGCAAAGAGATTAAAATGTATCAAAAATGGCCTGTAAGAAAAAGTAGAGGACTAAAACAAAAAGAATCGGTGAGCATTCCACTTACAACAGGACAACGGATAATAGATACGATGTTCCCATTGGCAAAAGGAGGATCTGCTTGTGTCCCAGGTCCCTTTGGAGCAGGCAAAACAGTAATTCAACATCAATTAGCAAAATGGGCAGATGCTGATATTATTGTTTTTGTAGGATGCGGCGAACGAGGGAACGAAATGACAGACGTATTGCAGGAATTTCCAGAACTTAAAGACCCAAGAACAGGTAAACCGCTACTTGAAAGGACTATCCTTATTGCAAATACATCTAACATGCCAATTGCCGCGCGTGAAGCCTCTATATATACAGGAGCCGCAATTGCAGAATATTTCCGTGACATGGGATACAATGTCGCCCTAATGGCAGACTCAACATCCAGATGGGCAGAAGCGCTTAGAGAGATGTCGGGAAGGCTCGAAGAGATGCCAGGGGAAGAAGGATACCCAGCATATCTTTCTTCGCGGCTTGCTGATTTCTATGAGAGATCGGGTTACGGAAAATGTTTTGGAATGCCAGAAAGAAAAGGGTCTCTAACAATTATCGGTTCGGTCTCCCCTCCGGGAGGAGATTTTTCAGAACCTGTTGTTCAAAACACTCTCCGTGTAACCAAGGTCTTCTGGGGATTAGATTATGCCCTGGCCCATAAGAGGCATTTCCCAGCTATAAACTGGCTTCAATCCTATTCCCTTTACGTAGACAACCTGTCAAAATATTTCAAAGAAAACATAGGAGAAGATTTCCCAGCAATCAGAGAAGAATCCTTGAAACTTTTGACTAAAGAAGCTGAGCTTGAAGAGATTGTAAGGCTTGTTGGAACAGAAGCTTTATCTCAGCAAGAACAGCTTATTTTGTTTATATGTAAACTGATAAGAGAAGATTTTTTGTATCAAAGCGCGTTTGATCCTATTGACCAATTTTCAAGTTTTAAAAAACAATATTGTCTACTCAGTTTAATAATAAACTTATACAAAAACGGATTAAGTCTTATAAGTGAAGGATTAGAAGCAAAGGAAATTCAAAAAATCAAAACCATATCAAAAATCTCAAAATTAAAACTTATAAAAGAGGAAGAGGTCGAAAAAGAGACAGAATCAATCAAGCAAGAACTAAAAATAAAATTAGAAAATTTAAGGGGCAGGATAAACAATGAGTAAAGCAACAGAAATTTACGGCCCGCTGCTTCTTGTTGAAGGTGTAACAGGCGCATTATACGACGAACTTATAGAAATAGAATTAAAAAACAAAGAGGTACGCTCAGGAAAAGTGCTCGAAGTAAAAGATGATAAAGCACTCATCCAAGTATTTGAAGGAACAGATGGAATAGACTTAAAAACAGTAAGCATAAAATTTAAAGGAAGGGGACTTGAACTTGGTGTATCAAAAGACCTTTTAGGCCGCATTTTTTCCGGCCTTGGCAAACCAATAGACGATGCGCCTGATATAATCTCCGAAAAAAGAATCGACATTAATGGTTCTTCTATTAATCCTTTTTCAAGGGATTATCCAAACAATTTTATTCAAACAGGGATATCTACAATTGATGGACTAAACACTTTAACAAGAGGCCAAAAACTGCCGATATTTTCAGGTTCAGGACTCCCCCACTCCCGTCTCGCCGCTCAAATTGCGAGACAGGCAAAAGTAAAAGGTGAAAGAGAAGAGTTTGCTGTCGTGTTTGGCGCGATGGGAATTACATTTGAAGACGCGGAATTTTTTATTAGAAAATTCAGGGAGACAGGCGCGATTGAAAACGCGGTTTTATTTATAAACCTTGCGTCTGATCCTGCTATAGAACGCATCGCAACCCCTCGAGTAGCATTAACTGCGGCAGAATACATGGCTTTTGATCTCAATATGCATGTTTTGGTGATTTTAACTGATATGACAAACTATTGCGAAAGTTTAAGAGAGGTCTCTGCCGCACGAAAAGAGGTCCCCGGACGAAGGGGATATCCCGGATATTTATATACAGATCTCGCAACAATTTATGAAAGAGCAGGGAGAATAAAAGGGAAAGAAGGCTCAATTACACTTATCCCCATTTTATCGATGCCCGATGATGATAAAACACATCCAATACCAGACTTAACAGGATACATAACAGAAGGACAAATTATTCTTGACAGAACTTTGGAAAGAAAAGGGATATACCCCCCCATTGACCCCCTTCCATCCCTTTCAAGGCTTAGAGATAAAGCTATCGGCGAAAACAAAACCAGAGAAGACCATCCAAACGTTGCAAACCAGCTTTTTGCCTCTTATTCGAAAGGAAGAGAAGTAAGGGAGCTTATGGTTATTTTGGGTGAAGCAGCGCTATCTGATACGGATAAAAAATATCTTAAATTCGCGGATTCTTTCGAAGATAAATTTATAAGGCAAGACGAAATGGAAGATAGAAGCATTGAAGAAACTCTTTCTATTGCATGGGAACTTTTGAAGATATTGCCCAAAGACGAGCTAAAGAGAATTAAGCCAGAGATTCTGGAAAAGTATTACTAAAAATTCAAATGAAAAGAAAAACCGCCGCAACAAGAATGCAGCTTTTGCTGACGAAAAGAAAACTTGCCCTTGCAAAAAGAGGACATAAACTTTTAAAAGACAAACTTGATGGGTTAATCCAAAAATTCCTCAAATTAAAAGATGATTTTTTAAGCCTTCACGACAAATTGGACCCCATACTAGCTAAAATTTTTAAAAAGGCTGTTTTTGGAACAGCTCTCTGTGATGAAGATTTCTTAAAAGAGACAGAGACAAAAAAAATTACTCCGATAAAAATAGAAACAGAGACAAAGAATATTATGGGAGTTAGGACAAAAGACTACACCCTACAACCTGGCGATTACGGACTTATGTCTGCAGGCGTAACCCTAGCAAGTTCGGTAGAATATAGAAGTGCGAGTAAAAATTTTTCTAAGATTTTGCCTGATTTATTAAAGTTTGCCGGCAAGAGCTACTCAATACAGCTTATGGCGACACAAATTATTGAAACTCGTCGTAGAGTAAATGCACTTGAATATGTTATGATACCAGAACTTGAAAAAACATCGTCAGAAATAAAAATGAAACTGTCAGAGATGGAACGAGCAAGCCAGGTTACAATGATTAAGATGAAAGATATTGTTTTAAATAAATGAAGAATGATTAATGACCTAATGCTTGAGAATATTTTTTCATTTTACCCTAGTTCTTGGCACTTTTAACCTTAGTCATTTTTCATTATAATTGGAGGTTAATATGAGATTTGAAATTGATGAAGAACATTTTACGGTAACAAATTTACTTATTCTTTTGATATCATGGTCCAACACCTGCTATTTATTGGTGCTATTCTTACGATCATGGTTACCCGTACTTATTTCAACTCTTTTAATAATAACGGGATTGGTACTTACCGTTGCAATGGTGATTATAACTATTTATGTGTCAATCAGATGGATAAAACATCATAAACTCGGCCTCTGGGTTTTAATAGGTATTGTTATTTTATTTATAATCTCATGGAGTTTTGAAGCGACGGTTAAAAAGATATTCTTTGAGCAGCAAGTTTATGAGTACGATCAAGTCTACTAGAGATTGATTGTTTCATCCCTTCTTGGTTTTTTATGTATTATCATTTATAAGTAATACCTCTTTAACTCCGTTTATTTTGTAAAGAGCATCTGTCAATGAATAAATCTCCCAACTTAGTCCTCCGACAAAACCTCTTGTCTCTTTTTGAAATAATCTTTTTAATTTTGGCAATACAGAGTCTTTAACGATGATCCTAATAACAGGATTTTCATTGACGACAGAAAAATGGGCTCCCAAAACAGGATATTTTATAGATGAAAGATTTGATCCATCATCTGAAACTAAACTATCAAACAAAACTGTCTTTTCAAAAAAATGCTTAACAACAACTTTAGTGATGGAACGACTATCCTTATTATATTCGATCTCCAGAGAATCGCCTTTGGCTTTTCCCCTAAATAAAACATTTAATGTTACCCCCCTATCTTCAGAGGAAGGATAAAACCCCAAAATTTTATCCTTAAAAGGTTGTCTATGAAAATAACTGTACATTTGATCAAAAGGCAAAGGCCTTATCCTTTCATTTAGCACATCAATAGCTGCCGCTTGCAATATCTCTTGTGAAGATCTGGTTAAAGAAAGCAAAGTGTTAAAGCCTGCATCATCAGGGACATAAAAAAAAGCTCTGACTGCGTTACCTATCAATTCAGGAATCTTTATCGATACATCCCCGGCTTCGAAGTCCAAAACAATTCGCCCTTCCCCATCCTTAACTAAAAAAGACATTAACTCCTTGCTTCTAACCCCTAAATAATAAGTAAACTCGGCTCTCATCCCTTCAAATTCAAAGGCTTCCAATTTTGTAAGCCTATCAACCTTTGTCTCTCTGCCATCATATACCGCCCAATTATCAGGAATGTCAGAGGAAATATCCACCACGTAATCAGACCTACCATCATCTATTTTTTTGCTTTTACCCTCTTTAAGGTATCTTTCAAAACTCGGAGTTAACGCTAAGCGATGCCATAGTCTATTTACCAGTAATTCTTTCGAAGATAAAACTTGGGACCTTTCTATAAACCTTAAAAAAGAATTTTTATTCATCATCAAAAAATTAATGTCTGAGCCTCTGCAAAGACCGGCATTTTTCCCTTCAATAAAAACCGTCATTTTTTTATTTAAATAAAAATAACGCAAGCCCCTTGTTCTTGTTGCTTGATCATAAGCATCCTCCACGTAAATAACAATCTCTTCTTTATCAGACTCTCTAAACAAATTAATTTCACAACAAAATTGCTCAATTGCCTTCCAATCAAAAACATCAATTTCGTCATAATAAAGTTTTCCATCCTCAATCACTTTATCCCGCAGCTTGTGCCTAAGTTCACTCGGCTTTAAAAACATATCCAATGTAGGGACTTTACCATACTGGTCGACCATTACTTTAAACCCTATGTTAGAAAAATACTCTAATAAGAAACCTGCAAGTGTAGTCTTACCAGACCCTGAATCACCTTCAAGAGTAATTATAACAGGGGTTCTTTTGTCATTTTGCTCTTCACATTTATTAAGAACTAATCTTACTATTTTATCTAAAAGCGGCTGAAAGGAAAAAAAATTCAATACAGACTGATAGGAAGCTGCCTTACAATAATCATCAAAACTTCTAGGCTCATCAGTATAAAGTAAATAAGGCAATTTACTTTCCGTCTGCCAAAAAATTCGGCCTGCTATACTTTCTCTTCCAAATTCAATTAGGCTGCGAGGAGTTAAGGACTTAACATCATAAGCAAATTGACTAAGATTCAAAGGTTTGGAAACCATATCCAAAATATCAGAAACAATCCCTTCTCTTGAAAAAATTAAACCATTTCCAAAGCAAGAGACAACAGGAGCCTCGGGTTGCTTAATTGGAATATAATCATCTATGAATTTCGAGACTGCTATCTGCAGTTCCAACATCCTATTTGAATGAGGGGTAAACTTTATGTTTGTCGCTAAGATTGAAGCTTCAATCTGTTCCCAATTAAAATTACAAAAAATATACGACATCACTTTATCAAGGATAGATTGTTTAACATACAACTTATAAAACCCCAAATTTCCGCATTCCAAAGACTCAAAGACTTCCGTACTATTAGGAAATACCGAATTTAAACGATGCACAACATCATCAAGGCATTCGCCTTTAAGAGCTACAACACCATAGTTTCCTTTGTTCTCGGAAATAAGGCTGGCTATATGATAAGCAAGTTTAACTCCATCTCCAAGGGAGAGGGCCTTTGAAGCAACAATTGCAGATAAAAACCCAAAGCCATATCCTGCATAAGCCTTAAAATCAAAAGGAATCCCATCCTGTTTTAATTTATCTTCAAAACATTTTTTTAAAATTAAACTGTTAGCTAAAAAGCCCGCCGCCCAACAAGGATTTTTTCTGACAGCCTTTGAAGACTGTTTCATCCTCAACAAAAAATCTAAAACATCAGATGCTGGAAATCCACCCATGCAAGATAATGCGTTTGATGCTTCAAGATAAGATTCTCTGACTGTGTTATTTCCATCCAAGGATAAAGAATCACCCCACCCCACATAAACCCTTCTATCTTTTACATTTAAAAATCCATGAAACAATCCAACCAAATCTAAAGCTTTATGTTTATCCCTCAAAGAACAGTTAGACGCTTTAGGCAAAAACGGCTTAATTAAGCTCTTTTTTCTCACTGAGTATACAATCACGTCACACCATCGAATATATTAATCCCGAGTTTCACATGAATTATGATAATCGTAGTGAAACTCGGGATTAATTGAAAATTCACCAAATTTTTAAATTTTTACCATGATATAATAGAAACATGAACAAAATAATAAATGTAGCAATAATAGCACACGTAGATCACGGGAAAACAACCCTAACCGACCATCTTTTAAGACAAGGAGGGGCCTTTTCTGAAAGGGACGAAGTTCCAGAACTTGTCATGGATTCAAACGACCTTGAAAAAGAACGTGGAATAACTATCTTTTCAAAAAATTGCGCTATCCGATACAAAGAGTATAAAATAAATATTGTCGATACCCCCGGACATGCCGATTTCGGCTCAGAAGTCGAAAGAGTTCTAAAAATGGTAGACAGCGTCCTCCTTCTTGTTGACGCTAAGGAAGGCCCGATGCCACAGACAAAATTTGTTTTGTCAAAATCTTTAAAGCTGGGATTGCGGCCAATTGTTGTAATAAACAAGATAGACAAATCGGGACAGCGGGCCCACAAGGTCATAGATAAAGTTTTTGATCTTTTTGTAAAACTTGACGCGACAGATGAACAACTGGACTTTCCGATAGTATATGCAATATCAAAACAGGGAATAGCAAAATATAATATTGAAGACGAAAGCCTTGATCTATCTCCTCTTTTTGAAACAATATTGAAGCATGTAAAACCCTATCCTGACAAAAGTTTAGAACCCCTTCAAATGCAGGTTACAAATTTAATTTACGACGACTATATCGGAAGGATTGGAATAGGAAGAATATATAGCGGAATACTTCAAAAAAACGGGAAGATTGTAGTTTGTAAAAGGGACAGCTCTATTGTTCCTGGCAAAATAACCAAGTTGTCAATCTTCGAAGGACTAAAACAAGTTGAAGTGTCAGACGCCGAATGTGGAGATATCGTTGCCGTTGCGGGAATTCCTGATATCACAATCGGAGAGACAATTTCAAATGAAGAGAATCCAAGACCAATGCCACTTCTTCAAATAGACGAACCTACGCTTACGATGGAATTTTTGGTTAATGATTCCCCGTTTGCCGGGCGTGAAGGGAAATTCGTCACAAACAGGCATATAAGAGAGAGGCTCGACAGAGAGCTTCAAACAAACGTAGGACTAAAAATTGAAGCGCTGGGAGGGATCGACGGCTTCAAAGTGGCAGGCCGGGGAGAGTTGCATCTTTCTATTTTACTTGAAAAGATGCGGCGTGAAGGATATGAAATACAAGTTGCCCAACCAAAGGTTATTTTTAAAACAATAAACAATGAAAAAATGGAGCCTATTGAACAGGCAAGCATTTCGGTTCCAGATGAATATGCGGGCTCTGTCATAGAAAAGTTGGGAAAAAGACGCGGAGAGATGCTTGACATGAATACAAAAAACGGGACTACTCATTTAACTTATATGGTTCCAACAAGAGGACTTTTAGGGTACAGAGCAGAATTTATCATGGATACAAAAAGTGAGGGGATACTTCATCACGCATTTTCAAAATATGAAAGATTCAAAGGAGAGATAAATAAAAGACAAAACGGCGTTTTAATCTCAGGTATTAACGGAAAAACAGCGGGTTATGCCTTAAACAATCTGCAAGAGAGGGCAACTCTTTTTATTGAACCCGGCGTTGAGGTCTATGAAGGGATGATTGTCGGTGAAAACAATCGCGGCCAAGATATGACCGTAAATCCATGCAAGGAAAAAAAATTGACAAACATAAGGGCAGCTGGAGCTGACGAAGCCATAAGACTTACTCCTCCCATTAAACTTACAATGGAACAGGCTCTTGAATTTATAGACGACGATGAACTTGTAGAAATTACGCCTAAAAACATAAGACTTAGAAAAAGGCTTTTAACAGAGAACGAAAGATCAAGGAATAAAAAATGAAGCTTACCGTTTTTACAGACGGGGCATCCAGAAATAATCCAGGGCATGCCGGAATCGGAATTGTAATAAAAAAAGACGGAAAAACAATTCTTGAAATATCAGATTATATCGGCAAAACAACCAATAATATCGCGGAATATATGGCAGCAATCAGAGGATTAACGGAAGCTTTAATATTGGGAGGAACAGAAATAGAGCTCTTTGCTGATTCTGAACTTTTAATTAAGCAAATAAAAAAGGAATACAGAGTAAAACATGAAGGGTTAAAACCTTTATACAATCAGATGCTGTCACTTATAAAAAAACTGAAAGTTTTCAAAGCCAAGCACATTAAAAGAGAAGAAAACAGAGAAGCAGACAAGCTTGCAAATATTGCCTTAGATAAAAAATCAGCTTATTGATTTTAACCCCGATTATCCTAATCGGGGTTCATAATCGGGATTTATGTTCTCACTACTAGCCTGGCATTCCAAACTTCAGAGGTGAAAGCATCTTTTAAAAACCTTTCAAACCTGGTGTTATCGTCCCCCTCAAGTTTAAGTTGCTTGACAATAAGCTCATGTTTTTTTCTTGCCTCTTCAAGAGAGACATTATAGTCCAGATCGAGAAGGACACAAGCCATCGCTTTTTTTAATATAAAAAAAACTTTATCAATAGAAGCTTTTTTATATTCCGGATTTCGAATGTTGACCATCAGTAAGCTCAAAGCTAAAACAGATTCAATGCTCTCTCTATCACCATTAAAAAAGGAAGGATTTACAAAATAGTCCCCATTTATGTATGTCAATATATTCTTACTCATTAGTAACTGAGCGATCCCCTGGTCAAGAGAAGAGAAAGTTTCACTTAGATGAATTCGATATCTATCATTAAATTTCCCTTCATTTAAAGCGCCAAGGATCCTTTCTCTTTCTTTCTTTTCATATGTGCTGAAAATTTTAACGCTCCAAACACTATCAACAAAAGCGCCTTCTAAAAATTTTTCAAATCTTTCCTGATGATATCTATCATTAATTGTAATCTGATCAATAAAAAGAGCATATCTGTTATTTGCCTCATATAAAGTAGAATTAAAATCCAGCCCCAAAAGCGCGCATGCCATCGCCTTTTTCAACCTCAAATAAACATTATCCACACACGCATCCAGATAAACAGGATTTCTATAGCCTTTGTATTTAAGCGTATCTTTTATTAAACCCTCTATACTCCTTCTCGTCCCGTCAAATGTAATAGGATCTATTACATATCCATTAGTATCAAAATTTAAGCGTAATATCCCATCAGACAAAAGAGACGCTAGAACCTCATTATTGCCAAAAGTTTGTAATACATCCAATACATATTCTTTATCAAAAATTCCACTAAAAATTCTTAAAACCCTCTTTTCCTCTTTTTGTTTATCCAGTTTAGGTTCTTCTTTTCCTTTATTTTCTGGCCTTCCAGAACTGTAAGGATCAGTATGAAATCCATCATCATGAAAACCGGATCTTCCTTGCGTAAATCCGTTCCACCACGGATCTGAATTATATCCCGCATTCTGATCAGACCGGCGGCTAGAATTACCCCCTTGCGTAGAATACCCTGCATAACCTGCTCCACCACCATAACCTGCCCCAAATGCGCTCCATGGATCATCCGCAACAGAAGTTGTTTTTCTCTTAGGGCCAGTCTTTTTACTTCTTTTTTTAAATTTTAGTTTTATTGCATCAAACGGCTGCTCTTCTATTTTCTTGCAAACATCTCTCATAACATTAAGTATTTTACTTGCCTCGGCAGCTTCGCTGCTGGAAGATGGATCACCAATAGCTCTGGACAAATATCTGGACAACCCAATAACACTGCTATAGCTGTCTCTTCTTACAGATTTTAATAAAGATATTATTCTGTCGGCTCTAGAAGGATCATCTATCGCTCTTCTAATATCATCAAAATTATTATAAGAAAAAAGGGATGTTGACCATCCTGATTCAATAAAAAATTTCTTCCGAATATTATCCTCCGGCGGCAAAACTTCATCAAGCCTCTCTTTTGAAATAAGACCAATCTCTTCTGCTCCCATCATTGCAAAAGCTCTTGTTTTCATCAAAGTATCCCAACTTTTTATATAATTCAAGCCGCTTCCGCCAAAACTTCCAGGAATTTTTGAAGTCACCAAAAAACCTCCATCTCCATCTGATTCCACGTAGCGCGCAGATACTAAAAGAGCCCAGTCATCAGGATCAAACATGTTACGGTCAACACAACCAAAAGATTTTTTTCCTGAAAAAGAGTTTATAAATCTGGCACGATCAATCTTTCCTGAATAATCAGCCCACCTGTCATAAGCGCTTTTTTGCGTAAGACCAAACCCATCTTCAACATCTTTTTCAGGTGCGGGCAAAGAAGAAAGAAGCTCGCCTGCTAAATAATCTAAAAAAGATTTAGCCTCTCTATCTCCTTTTAACCTACGCAAAAATGCACATCTTCTACCGTTTTCCATAATAGTTATCAATTCTTTCATCTGACTAAATTCCAAAGCGCTTAAACACAATCTGTGATTCTCATAAATTACATCCCCCAGATAGCTTCCATTTATTATTCTATTGAAATGCGTATGCCTGCAAAAAAACAACCATATGAATTGTAGTTTTTCACGCGATAAATCATCTATAAAATCTCCACTCTCGGCAAGAGTTTGTAATATTAAAGTCTTTTCAACATCTCCAACATAATGCAAAAAATTTTCAAAAAAAACTAGATCAAGATGAGCTAAAAATTTGCCTTTATTTTTAGCATTTAAAGCAAGAAACAGATCTTCATACATGTCTAATGTCAAAAAACCGCCATCTATCAAACGCGGCCATTTTTCAAAAACAATATTCTTTTCATGAGGGGAAAACGTATCAAATAAAATAGCTTTAGAATCATTTTCAGCAACACAATCTATTAATAAAGCTTTTGCTCCTACAGGCAAAGTATTAAATAATGTCACCAAGTCGTGGATATAAACATTTTGTTCTCCACGAAAATAAAGATTATTAGCGGTTGCTATTTGGCTTAATGTACGCCGCATCGAGCTCCCATTTCCCCTTTCAAACAAAACATCTATACTACGATCTGTGCTTCGAACAGCTAAAGCATCTTCTCTGTTTTGCATAGAAGGAGCAGCTTGAACTCTAAAAAATTTGATTAGCCCTTGTAAACTTTTTCTCTTTAAAACGCCACGTAAATCAGAATCGCTCCTTACACGCACAGCATATTTTTCAGAGAACCTGCCAACATCAATTCTTGCCACTTATATAACCTCCAAAAGTTTGACTTGCCTACATGCTTTTATCGACTATTTTCATCAAGGATTTCAAAAAATCTTTAAAAATTTGATTTTGGCTGATTTTTATCCTACAATTCCGTCATGAAGTATTTTACTATTTATTTTGTTCTATTTATTTTTTCGATTTTACTCTTTGCAAAGAGCTCTTTTGCTTTTGCCAATATAGGCAAGAATAATGAAGAGGAAAGGGTTTTAAAGCTTGAAGGGGTGCTTCTCTCTTTTGCATACAAAGAAAAAGCGTCATCTTCCGTTGATACTATTGAGATGACTTTTCTTGTAAAAAACAATAGTTTTACCCAAGAAAAGGTTTTAGATTTTTATGCATTTGGCGATGACATTGACATCTCTATACTTAAAGCGGGAGGAGTATATCAGATACAAACTGGAGCTTCTTATGTAATGGGATATAATCCTGATGCAAACAAACCGATTCCTCTTTATTTTATTAAAAAAGTTTCCGATCCTTTTGAGCTTGTTGTTGTCTTCAAAAAAGGAGTCTCTGTAAAAGATGCAGAATTTATTTTAGACAAACATGTCAAATATTATATAGAAGGGAACGATTATATAAAAAAAGGGAAAAGACTCTTTAGCGATTTTACAAAAAAAGGAAAAAGACCCTTTTATGAAACCGGCCTCAAGTTTGTTCTAAATTTTAGCAGTAAAAAAGATAAAGAGAAATTCATAAAGACAAGTAAAAACATAAACTTAATATACGAAGTATACACACCTTATTGGCATAGCAAATCCTTAATCAGTTAATTTTAATTCAATGAAAGCAAGCGGAAACTATTGATAGCTTTTAACATCTTCAGCTCAAACATCATTTTGTCATTAGGATATCTTTTTTTCATCTGTCTCTCAAGTGACTTAACAACACTACCCTTTAAATCATTTTTTTGCGCCTCATTTAAATAATCAAAATATTCTATTTTATTTGTCTTCGACAAGGCGAAGCGCGTAGCTGCCGCAGCGATTCTCTGGATTGTTGCTAAAGCGCGAGTCACAGTATTTGTAACGGAGAACAAAGGTGTTCTCATCATACTTAGTTTCAGTCCATGTCCAGTTGTTTCCTAATAAATGAGCTAGGGCTTGCAAAAAATTGGTTTCTTTTTGAACTCTGAATTTTCTACCAGTTAGAGCGCTTAACCGTTTAGCAACTTCTCTTCCATCCAGCAAACTTACATAAGTTAGGATTTCCCCTTCTTTTGAAGGATCGTCAAGAATAGCAATAAGTTTATCCGCATTATGCCCTGTC
>MEUA01000048.1:0-1568 GCA_001771505.1 candidate division WOR-1 bacterium RIFOXYB2_FULL_36_35 | reverse complement strand
ATAAGAGTTGAACATCTTTGCGTTCAACAATTTCAGGCACATGAAAAGAGATAACCTTTCTGCTAAACATAAATCCTCCTGGCATATTATTATTGTTGAAAAACCTTGAAAATTTCACCACGATTATTCACGGTGAACTCAGAAATCAACCCCAATTCGTGTTATAATTATATATGAGCAGGCTGGACGATCGCCCCGATACGCTTACGCTATCGAGGGAGGAAAGTCCGGACTCCTAGGGCAATGGTGGCTGCTAACGGCAGCCGGTTTCGGTTTTCCGAAATTAGGGAAAGTGGCACAGAAAATATACAGCCCAACTTAACTCTAAAGGTTAAGAGGCGATAGGTGAAAATGGGAGGTAAGAGCTCCCACATGACAGCTAGGTAACTAGCGGTGCGTTAAACCCCACCCGGAGCAAGGTCAAATAGAGAAAGCACTAGCCCGTGCGTTATGATCTCGAGTAGACCGCAAAGATCTTTGCAGCAATGTAAAGGCAAGATAGATGATCGTCGCCTTAGGCTTTGCCTAGGGTACAGGATCCGGCTTATAGGCCTGCCCCCACACCAACTTCGGAGAAGGTGTATCTTTTTTGATAGATTATCAGATCGTTAGAAAGATAATCGATAAAGAAGATTTTTCTAATGAAGTTGGTGTGGGGGCGAGCCCACTAATAGGACTGAAAGTATTATGTTTTATGTTTATGTTTTAAAAAGTCTAAAAGACAATAACTTATATATTGGTTCAACCAACAACCTTGAAAGAAGAATCAAAGAACACAATGATGGCAAAAGTATTTCCAAAAAAAGCAGAATTCCCTTTGAGCTAATCTACTATGAAGCCTATAAAGCAGAAAGCGATGCAAGAAAACGAGAACATAATCTAAAATTACGAAGCCGAGCTCATGCACAACTCAAAAAGAGGATTGAAGGAAGTTTGAAAAGTTAGAGTAATCCTTATTTAATATTTTTCAAATACTCAAATAGTCACTTTTTTAAAAAGGCCGATAAGCGCGGTTTGTGCTAAAATATGCCCCTTCATGCTATCTTCGACATCTTCCTTTGTTGGAAAGTTCGGCATATTTAAAATCAAAAAAGTATCTAAAGCATAAAGTTTATAATAATAATGGTGTACTTTACCAGAAGAAGGGCAAGGAGGGACATAGCCTGTTTCTTCTAAAGAATTTTTACCAAAAAGACACCCTTTTGGTAATTTCCCCTCTTCTATATGCCTTATGTCTTTTGGTATGTTATAAGCAATAAAATGGACAAATGTCCCGCTTGGGGCATCGGGATCATCCACAATAAGAACAAAAGTTTTAGTTTCTTCAGGAACATTTTCAAAGACAAGAGGAGGGTTTCCCCTCTCGCCTAAATAGGTATATTCGTAAGGGATATAATCATTATTTTTAAATGCAGAGCTTTTTAATATGAGATCCCCTTTTGACGAAGCAAATCCAATCCCCATTACCAAAAAAGAGAAAAACAACATACAAATTACAATTGCAAAATACAAACTACAAATTACCATATCCTTATCCACACACCACAAGTTTTTTGTGAATGGAATAA
>MEUA01000047.1 GCA_001771505.1 candidate division WOR-1 bacterium RIFOXYB2_FULL_36_35 | reverse complement strand
CAAGAGAAATCCCCTGCGCCCTGCGAGGAGCCCTTACCATCAAAATATTTGTTCCCAAAGAAGATAAAGTCTCTTCCACATTTCGTCTTGCCCCGGTTCCAAGCGCCAACATGGTAATAACCGCCGCAACCCCGATCATTACACCAAGAATGGACAAAAGAGATCGGAGTTTATTATTTATTATAGAAAGATACGCTTCATAACAGTAATTCTTGATTCCGGCAAAACTTAATAATCGGCTTTTAGGAATTTTATCAATTGAAATCTTTTCACTTAGGTTGACATTTTCTTTCTTTCCACTTTCAGAATATGCAGTTTTAACGGTTTTTCTTTCATCGCCTACGATTTGTCCGTCGCGCAAAGTTAAAACACGTGATGCCCATCCGGCTATATCATGTTCATGTGTAACCATTATAATAGTGTGTCCCTGCTCATTTAGCTCTTTCAAAAGGCCCATAATCTCCTGCGAAGATTTTGTGTCAAGGTTCCCTGTAGGTTCATCTGCTAAAATAACCAAAGGTTCATTTGACAAGGCTCTTCCAAGCGCTGCTCTTTGCTGCTGTCCACCCGAAAGTTCATTTGGCCTATGCTTCAACCTGTCACTTAGGCCTATTTTTTTTAAGTTACTTAAAACATATTCCCTTTTTGAGGATTTGTGTTCACTGGAATATATAAAAGGAAGCATTACATTGTCTACAACATTTAATTTTGGAAGAAGGTTAAAACTTTGGAAGACAAAACCAAAAAACCGGTTTCGCAAAAAGGCAAATTGTTTTTCTCCCATCGAAGAGATGTTTTTATTTAAAAGGAGATATTCTCCGCTTTCTGATTTGTCAAGAAGACCAAGGATCGCCAAAAGGGTAGATTTTCCGGAACCTGACGGTCCCATAATCGCGATAAATTCGCCAGGCTCAACTTTTAAAGAGAGCCCTCGCAAAGCATAAACGGGAAGTTTGCCACCAATATAATAAGTCTTATGAATATCTTTTAATTCAATGAGTGACAACCCTCATCCACCTTTTTTCTTTATTTGTTAGTTTTATGGCTAACCACCTTCTCCCAGAGGGAGAAGGATTTTCAAATATTTTGACAATCATTTATAACTCCCTCTCCCTCTAGGGAGAGGGTTCTTACCTATTAACCCTCAAATTGTCTGTAAATTGGGTGAGGGCTATTTTTTCTTCGCGAAAGGATTTATCGGACCGCGACGGCCAGATTTGCTCTGCAAACTTTCAAGCATTTTTGCCGTAGGAATGACTACTTCATCTGTTGCTGACAATCCGTTTATGATTTCAATATTTAAATTATCTTCCATTCCTGTCTGTATTTGGACAGATTTTGTTTTTTCCTTTTCCTCCACAAAAACATATGTCTTATCCCCCATTTTTTTAACTGCGTTAAGAGGCAACACTAAAATATCACTTTTTTCTCCTAGGATAAAATTAACAGTCGCGCTCATCCCCGCCCTAAAAAATGACGGGACACGGTTTGGAATTACATCGACATCATAAATTGTTACATTATTTACAATGGTAGATTCATACGCGATATGCTCAACTTTTCCCGATATCTGCTTATCAGAATATGCATCTAGAACTATATTTACCTTTTGACCCAAAGAGATGCTCGCCAAATCGGTTTCATCCACCTGCGCTTTTACTATTAGATGATCTGCCATTACAATTATCGGGTCGGCAGCAGTCACTGTCTGACCCGGCTCAATTGCCTTTTGAATGACAAAACCATTTAACGGGGCGATGATGGGAGTGGGCTTATATACATCTTCCCAATGTTTGACTTCTTCTTCCCCTTTTGCCCTTGCGGCATCAAGGAGGGCGGCGCGATCAGACGAGCTCATGTAGGCAATAATCTGGCCTTTTCTTACATTCTGTCCTTCCACAACCATAATTCTATCTACCCGTCCAGCAAGAGGAGGCTTTATCTCAAGTCTGTTTCGCGGCTCAACAATTCCTGTCGACTGGATCTGCGCTTTTATTGTACCTCTTTCCACCTTTACTTTCTGCAAAACCTCCTCCTCTTTTCCAGAACAAGAAGAAATTGTTAAAGTAGCGATTAAAAGTAAAATACCAAAGAAAACATTTCGAATTGTCATTTTTTCCATCCCCCATATGTTTTATACCACAATGCTTCGGCCAAAAGTAATGATTCTTTGCTTGATAAGATGCTTTTTTCTGCCTGCACATAAGAGTTTTCAATGCGATACCACTCGTCATAAGTCGTCAATCCGTTAAGATACTTGGTCTTGGTTATTTTTTCTCTTTCTGTTGCCGCATTAAGTGAAATTTTTGCGACATTAAAAGCTTCAAAAGCATCTTTGTATCCCAAATAAGCTTCTTCAAGAGAATAGCGCAAAGTATAAACAGAACTGGCAAAATCTTCCTTGGCTTTTTCAAGATTTTTGCCTTCAATTATTCTGTCAGCAACATTGCGTCCACCAGGAAACATCGGAATGGAAACAACAAGGCTCCAAGATCTAGTTTCACTTGTCGGCGGCCAATCAGCGCCACTATTGCCATAACTGGCATTTAGTGAAAGCGAAGGTAAAAATCCGGAAATAGATGCTTGATAAGATACTTCTGCAAGTTTCAGCTGTTTTTCCAAAATAAAATAAGATGGAGTTCCTTTGAGAAGAATTTCAAAATCAACAACTGTCGGCTCGGAAAGAAATTCCGGTTCTTCAACTCTCAAAATATTATCAGAAATAAGCTGGGAAAGTTTAAGCCGTGCAATGGTTAAGCCTCTTTTAGCCGAAGAGAGGTCATAGCCTGCAGAGGCTTCATCTGCTTGCGTCGTCAAATAATTTCCTTTATCCTCCCTCCCGCTGTCATATCTAAGCCCTATCAGTTTTGTGTTTTCCTTACGCTTTGCAAGTATCTCGGAAAGAAGTTTAATCTTTTCCTGTAAAAACAGAACATCAAGAAAAGCTTTGCGCAGGTCATAATAAACAGAAGCCTTGGTTATTGCAAGGTTTGCTTTTTGATATTCAAGGTTTGCATAAGAAGATTGAATATTATATATATCTCCTACATTTGGAAGAATATATTGAGATACATTTAAACCATAAGAATAACTTTTTGATTCCGCTGTAGTCATAAACTCATAGTC
The DNA here is from genome assembly GCA_001771505.1 of candidate division WOR-1 bacterium RIFOXYB2_FULL_36_35. NCBI lineage: Bacteria > Bacillati > candidate division WOR-1 bacterium RIFOXYB2_FULL_36_35. Next base: position 3,275 of record MEUA01000047.1, on the reverse strand, counting down.
AGTCATTCTAGCAAAAGCAGAGATTTGAGGAAAAAATACAGTATAAGCTTTTCTGTATGTCCATTCGGAAGAGTCAACCTGTTTTTCCGCGCTTTTTAGCTGGTTGTTATTTTGAGACGCGGCAGATAGAGCTTCGCTCCAAGTCAACGAAAAGGCCTGCATGGATAAAATCAAAACGACAAATAAGGTAAAAGTAATTTTTAAAACCACAATAGATATTATAGCCCTTTCTTACATGATTAGACAACCAAGAATTAAAAAAGGTTCCAAGAGGAGAACTAGAAATCGGTTAACCCCGATTATCCTGGGGTTAAATTCGTTTGCCTGGAATTATTTACCCCGATTATTCATAGACGAACAGAATTCTAGCAGAGTATTGAAAATTTTTCCAAGTATGAATAATCGGGGTTTATTTTCTCTATTTTATTATCCCAGCTTTTTCCTAAACCTCAAAATACTCAAAGTCAAAACTACAACGGCAATAACAAAAAGAGGCCAAATGTCAGGCCATAAATAGTTTAGCCCGATCCCTTTTAAAAACAATCCTCTGACTATTGATAAAAAATACCTAAGAGGAATAAAGATAGTAAGAAATTGTATCGGTTTTGGCATGTTGGCAATCGGGAATATAAATCCTGACAATATAAAAAAGGGCATCATTATAAATGAGCTTGCCATTATAGCCTGCCTTTGAGTCTGCGATATAGTAGAAATAAAAACACCGATTCCAAGACCTGCGCTTGCAAAAAGAAGGCCAAGAAGAAAAAGCAATAAAATACTCCCTTTCATAGGAATGCCAAATAAAATGGTAATAGCTAAAAAAACTAAGGCTATATCAGTTAAGGCAACTATTATAAACGGAATCAGTTTTCCCAAAATAAGTTCATAAGATTTGAGAGGCGTTACTATAAGCATCTCCATTGTCCCATTTTCTTTTTCTTTTACTATGGCCGCTGTCGTTAAAAACATGCTTACAAGCATAAGAATTTGAGCAAAAATCGCGGGGACCATAAAATTAATACTCTTTAATTCCGGGTTGTACCATACCCGCTGCTCCAAATTCACCCCAACACTTTGAATCTCCTGATCAAACCTGTCACCCCCCATTTCAAAACGGGCAAGTTTTTTTTGCAAAAGAGCATTTGAATTTATAAAATTAATCCGCTCAATATAACTTTGTATAATTGTAGCAATGCTAGAATTGGAGCCATCAATGATTGCCTGGACATCAGCGCTTTCATACCTTGCAACTTTTCTGCCAAATCCGTGGAGAATTACAATGGCAAGTTTCACTTTCCCGCGATCAAGCAGATCTGTCAGCTCTCTTTGATTGTGGACATAATAATTTATGTTAAAATACCCTGAGTTCTTAAAACTTTGTATATAATTTCTGCTGTAAGAAGAGCGGTCTTGATCCAAAACCGCTGTTTTAACATTTTTAATGTCGGTAGATGCAACATATCCCAAAAAAATAAGTTGTATCATGGGGGCCAGAATGGCAACAAAAAGCATCCTCGGATCCCTGAAAAATTGTATGAATTCTTTTTTTATAAAATGAAATAGCCTACTATCCATCACTTAATCCTCTTTTTAAATCTTCTAACACTCATAATAATAAAGAAAAGACTTAAAATCGTCATAAGGAGCATTTCAGGCCAAAATGCGTTTAAGCCTACCCCTTTTAAAAACAGATCACGTAAAATTTCAAGATAGTAACGGGCCGGGATAAAAAGCGAAACACCTTGAAGGATAAACGGCATATTCTCTATAGGAAAAACAAATCCAGAAAGCAAAAGGGATGGCAACATTGTAGCTAGAGTCGCAGTCTGCATTGCTTCTTGGCTTGTTTTCGCATTTGTTGATATTAAAACTCCAAGAGCCATTGCTCCCGTTAAAAAAATAAGCGAACTTAAAGTTAAAAGAATAAGATTCCCTTTAAACGGAACATGAAACCATAAAACTCCTATTATAGTTACAAGTAAAACATCAAAAAAAGCTACAAGAACATACGGGATTATTTTCCCTATCATAAGCTCATTTTTTCTTATCGGACTTACAATCAAACTTTCCATTGTCCCCTGCTCTTTTTCAGAAACAATCGTTAATGAGGTTAGACTTGCCGACATCTGCATTAAAATTATGCAAATTAATCCGGGGATAAAAAAATTGATACTGCGTAGAGTCTCGTTGTACCAGAATCTTGTAACCAAATTTACAGGAGAGGTTGAAAAGTTTTTGATTCCTCGTTTCTCAAATTTGGTTTTGACCAAATCCTGATAGTATCTTTCTGTAATTGAACCTATGTAACCTATGGCGGAAGATGCAAAGTTGGGGTCCGAGCCATCAAGAAGAACCTGAACATTTGCCTTTTTACCGTTTTTAATATCATGTGAAAAGAAAGGAGGTATATTAAAGATTGCCTTTACATTCCCGCTGTCAAGTTCATAAGAAAATTGTGATGTCGATGATAAATTCTTAACAAGAACAAAATAGCCGCTACTCAAAAACCTGGACATAAAATCACGGCTTTCTACGCTCTTATCTTGATCAAAAAGAGACAAAGGGATCTCCTTTACGTCAAATGTAGCTGCATATCCATAGATAAAAAGCAAAAGAACAGGCATTGCAAACATAAGAGCAAGTGACCTGAAATCCCTCAGCAAATGCAGAAACTCTTTTTTTATGATCGGGATAAGACGGTCAAACATCCTTATTTTTTTTCCTCTCCCTTTCCACCAAAAAGACAAAAACATCTTCCAGTGAAGGGATTATCTTTTCAATTCGTTTGATTTTTATGTTTTTGTTTTCCAGAAAATATCTAATTTCATCTATGTCTTTTTCCTTTTCAACTACAACATGGAGAAAAAGTCCATACAATGTAATATCCAACACCTTTTGTTCTCTACGCAGCTCTTCTAATCCCGCCATAACATTGTCACATTCAATTTCAAGAAGAAGATTGGTCATTGTCTTTGTTTTCAGGTTATAAGGGGTATCGCAGGCTATTATTCTACCTCCACTTATTAAAGCTATCCTGTCGCATTGTTCCGCTTCATCCATATAATGAGTAGAAACCAGAGTTGTAACCCCTCTGTCTGAAATATCTTTTATGATTTTCCAAAATTTTTTCCTCGAGATAGGATCTACTCCGGCAGTAGGTTCATCTAAAAAGACGATTTTAGGATTATGGATCAACGCGCACCCAAGAGCCAAATGCTGCTTTATGGATGTGGCAAGATTACAAGTTAGCTCCTTTTCTTTTCCAATAAGTTCAG
>MEUA01000046.1 GCA_001771505.1 candidate division WOR-1 bacterium RIFOXYB2_FULL_36_35 | reverse complement strand
AAGCCATTCTCGATATGAGGCTTCAAAAGCTTACACAGCTTGAAACAGAGAAAATCGAAGAAGAATATAAGGAGCTTTTAAAGCTTATTGCAAAACTCAAAAAGATACTTTCAAACAAAAAAGAAATTTTGGGGTTGATAAAAGACGAGCTTCTTGCAATAAAAGAGAAATATGGAGACGAAAGAAGGACTTCTATTGCGGGAGCCGCGGAAGATATAAGCGTTGAAGAGCTTATCCCCGAGCAGGAAGTTATTGTCCTTACTACTCGTGATGGATATGTTAAACGCATTCCTGTAAATACTTTCAGAGCTCAGCTTCGTGGCGGGCGTGGCATTGCGGGGATGGCAACAAGGGATGAAGACCAGATTGACAAGATTTTTGTCTCTTCAACCCATAGTTTTGTTATATTTTTTACAAATAAAGGCAAATCATATAAGGTAAAAGTTTTTGAATTGCCCGAAGCGAGCAGGACAGGGAAAGGACAGAGTATTGCAAACTTTCTTCAAGTTGGGGAAGGAGAGAGGATTACAGCTTCAATAAATATTAATTCTTTTGAAAGAGAAGGGAAATGCTATTTTATGATGGCGACAACATCAGGCGTTGTTAAAAAAGTAGAAGTCTCCGAATTTGCCAACATAAGACGAAGCGGGATTATCGCGATTAAGCTTAAAGGCGATGATGAGCTTAAATGGGTAAGGGAGACCGATGGAAAACAGGAAGTTATTTTAGGGACAGCCAAAGGACTTATGATCCGGTTTAACGAAAAGCATGTGCGCGCTATGGGGCGTTCTGCCTCCGGCGTTAGGGGAATCAGAGTTGGGAAGGGAGACAAAGTTATTTCGATGGATATCATAACCCCAAAAGGGGATCTTTTAGCTATATCTACAAAAGGGTTTGGCAAAAGGATGTCGCTTAAAGAATTTGGGGCTCAAAGCAGGGGAGGGAAAGGACATATTGCTATTAAACTTCGGCCTGACGACTCCGTTGCTTCTATGAAAATAATTGACGATACAGATGGTCTTTTGTTTGTGACCGCCAAGGGGACAATGTCACGGCAGGAGGCAAAAGGGATTTCGACACAGGGACGTTATGCCAAAGGGGTTCGTATCCAGCGTTTGGATGCGGATGATTATATAGTTGGGTTAGATAGTGTAGTTAAAGGTGATGATGAAGTTATAAATGAAAAAATTGCACCGGAAAACAATCAAACCTCCTAAAAGAATTCTTGCGATAACATTATTAATTGTTGTAATAATTATTGTGATTATTGGTTTTATTTTTTCAAATATTAATAAGACCCCATCCTTGAAGATTTATTTTTTAAAAGAAGACTCTCTAGTCGCTGTTTTACGCCCAATAAAAGAAGGGGAAGATATTTTAAGTAAAACGGCATTTGAATTGCTTAAAGGCCCAACCAAGGAAGAAGTTTCCCGTGGATATTTTACAGAAATACCAAAAAGGGCAAGAGTTCTTTCGCTTAAAAAAGAGGGCACATTACTGAGAATTAATTTTAACAGAGATTTTGAAAATTATGGAGGAGGAAGTGCGAGAGTTCTTGGACTTGTTGGACAAATTATTTATACTTTTACCGAAACATCTGACATAGAGACAATACTTATAATGATTGAAGGGAAGGAAGAAGTGGTTTTGGGTGGGGAGGGCTATGTGATTGACCATCCGTTATCAAGAAGTGATATTAAACTTTAATCAACGTAACCCCGCTTATTTACGGTAAAACCAGAAATCAATAGATTGCTTAAAATTTCTTCTGGTATGGAATAATCGGGGTTAACTACAAAAATTGAAATCTCATTAAAATCTTACCGATAAATAACCATGCTGAAATCAACCCCCATGGGGAGAAAAAAATGAAGAGGCTTACAAGTTTTTTGGTGCGAGGGACAGAGTCTTATAAAAGTTTTACAAGACTTTTGATTGATAACAGAGTCCTGCGTAGTTGTATCGGGCTTGATAAATGCGTAACCGGAATTCATAGTTTAGGTGATGGAGAAAGAAACTTGGTTGTTGTTGATACCGGTAGCTTTTCAGATTTACAGGAAAAACAGAAAGTAGATCAGTTGCAACCACCTTCTCTCCCTACGGAAGCACTTCATGAAAATTCTATCAGAATGCTTTTGGTTACAAAGTCTATTCATCCAAAAATGGAACCTGATGAGGTAGAAGAATTTAATACATCTCTTGACAGTGTTCGGAGAGAATTAAGAGGGATGGAAATTGCTTACAGGGAAATTGAAGCTTACAAGCTTTCTCCTGCCTGCAATTTTGACTTTAACTTGGTTGGCGTACTTGGTGGAGACGGAACTTTTTTGCATGTTGGCAGAAGCCTTGAGAATGGGTTTCCTATCTTTGGGATCAATGCTAATCCCCACAGAAGTTATGGGCACTATTTAAAAACTCGGGGAGATGACTTTAACAGAAATTTATCAAGGCTTATTTCCGGCGATTATATTATTTATAATTTGCCGAGGATTCAGCCCGTTTTAACAAGAGGCGAAAGATCGTTTAATCTTCCTCTTTTATTAAACGAAGTTGCGATAAAAGATTATGCCCCCTTTAAAGCAACAAGATGTGTGGTTCAGGTTGCTGGAAGAGAAGAGTTTATTTATAGCGATGGTATGTTGATAAGTTCTTCATCTGCTTCTCGTCCTGGATCTTGGGCTCTAAATGCCGACGGAATAATGCTTGGAGAGGGATCTTCTTTAATTCAGCTTACCTCTTTTGCCCCGGGGAGAATTGCAAAAAACGGGGAACAAAATCTACTATGTAATTTTATTACAGGGGAGCCTGTTACTGTTGTTTCTGAAAACCGGTTTGAGCCGTTAATCGGCGTAGATAGCGCTGAAAGCTTTGATTTCCCTCGAGGAGATCGATTGCTTGTTACGGGGGTTGTTTCTCCTTTAAGATTTATTGATTTTCCAGAAAAGCTTTCTTCCTCTGAGGTAGACGCGCTCGCTTACGAATTACAAGATAGGAGAGCTTTTTTGGATGACGAGATTATCCGCGAATTAGAGCGGACATCTCTATGCACGGCTGTTAAGCCTGGAGAAAAAAATCAAATCTTGTTTTTGCAGATAGCCCCAGACCTTAGTAACATGAAGATTTGGGCTATTAAAAAGTTGGGGGAGAAAGCCCTTGGGGCCGAAGATATTTTATTGCTGGAAGAAGTTAATCATCCTCTTTTACTTTATCCTACAGCTGAAATAGCAGCAAAAGCGTCGACTGAAAGGGATATGATATTTAACTTGTACCGTTATGGAAATTATATAACAGAAATGAATGGTGTTGTGGTTGAGTGGAACGCAGAAGAAGACAAAAATGTCTGGGGTCCTTCTATTGATACGGTTTTTTTCTTACATACTTTACACAAACATGGATTGTTTAAAGATTCTGTTCTTGCGGCATCTGAAATAGGGACAGGAAATGGCATGTTAGCCAAAGGCGTCACAATGTTTTGCCATAATTTAGAGGATATGGAAATTACGGATATTAATTTTAATGCCTTAAAATGCGCGGGGCGAAATATTAGAAGGGGATTAAACAAAAGCTTATTAATAAGCAGTTTTCATTCTCCAGGGACTAGAAAGATTTTTGGGCGGGATCTCTTAATTATAAACCCACCCTATGTTCCTAAAAAGAGAGCAGAAGAGACAAATCCTTATGAGGGGACGGGGCTTATAAAAGAGATTATAGAAAACAGGCTTAAACTGCTCAAAAGAGAAAACCCCGACGCGGCAATTGTGATAAACTACAGTTCCTTGGCCCAAAAAGATTTTGATTCTTATATGGAAGGGGTAGACGATGTTAATGTTGAACTTCTTGAGACATTGACTGTCCCTCTGAAAATAAATTGGGCCAGCATTGATCCTGAATGGATGGAATATCTTTTAACAGAGTGTGGGCTGGAGCTTAGAGATGAGTCGATATATGGATACAAATACTGGCATACTTTGAAAATTGTTAAAATAACAAAAAAAGATACTTAGGAGATATACATATCTTCATAATACGGTCGTATTCTGAAGGATACTCCTAACTTTTCTGCTATTTTTTTTGTTTTTTCTATGTCTATAACTTCCGGAATGCCGACAACACTTGCTTCAACCTGCGGGATATGTTTTTTTGCCTCTTTTATAAAATCAATTATGTAATCAAAGGTTTTTTCCCCTGCTGTCGGGGCGCAGAGCTTATTGTAAATATAGGCATCTTGGGCATTTAGAGAGATTGAAATAAAATCAATTAATCCTTTTAGTTCAGGAAGAATGTTTCTTCCCCAAAAAAGGTTTGCGTGCCCGTTTGTATCGATTCTTATTTTAGCTGAGCCATGTTGAGCCTTTATAGCGGTTGCAACTTCTTTAACGGTTTCAAGTCTTATAAGTGGTTCTCCATATCCGCAGAAGACAATTTGTTCATATCTGCGAGGATCTCCAATCGCTTTGATTATTTCTTCTGTTGTAGGTTCAGAGGCAAGCCATAACTTGTAGTTACTGTTGAAGTCTTTTGTTTTATTTCTTATGCAAAAAGAACATTCGTTGGTACACCTGTTTGTTATGTTTAAATAAAGAGAATTTCCTAGTTTATAGACAATATCTTGCATTACTTTTTGAGCTCTTTTTTTAGCGTTTTCTGTGCGGCATCAGGGTTGGCACGCCCTTTAGTTGCCTTCATGATTTGGCCAACAAAGAATTGAAGAACTGCTTCTTTCCCAGACTTAAATTGCTCAACCTGTTTAGGGTTAGTTCTTATAACTTCCTGAACTATTGCTACAAGCTCTTCTTCATTTGAAATTTGAGTGAGCCCTTTTTCTTTTATTATTTCCTGTATTGATTTTCCGCCTATTAAAATTTCAGGAAGGATAATTTCTTTTGCGACTTTTCTGGAGATTGTTCCTTTGTCAATTAATTGAAGCATCTCCACCAGGATTTCAGGTGTTAACTTTATATTCCCGAAACCTATTTTTTCTTCTTTTAAAAAAGCGGTAATCTCACCTACAAGCCAATTTGCGACTGTTTTAGGGTTAGCGTATTGCCTTGCTGTCTCTTCCAAAAAATCTGCCATTTTAGGATTTGATATTATAAAAAAAGCATCGGCATCAGATATGCCGTAATTTTTTGCAAACCTTACTTTTTTATCTTCAGGAAGTTCTCCAACGGTTTTGCGTATTTCTTCTATCCATTCTTTTGTTGGGGCAATAGGGACAAGGTCTGGCTCCGGGAAATACCTGTAATCATGGGAATATTCCTTTGTCCTCATCCCTTTTGTTTTTTCTGTCTCTTCACTGTAAAATCTTGTCTCTTGAATTATTATTCCTCCCTCATCAACAACTTCTCTATGCCGCAATTCTTCAGCCTTTAAAGCTTTCATAACAGCCTTGAATGAATTCATATTTTTTATTTCGGTTTTTGTCCCAAATTCTTTTTGCCCAACAGGCCTTATTGAAATATTCGCGTCACACCGGAGCGATCCCTCTTCCATTTTTGCGTCGCAGACGCCGATATATTCCAAAAGGTGGGCAAGTTTTTCCATATAAGCCTTTGCCTCTTCGGGCGTTCTTAGGTCAGGCTCGGAAACTATCTCCATAAGAGGGGTTGCGGCCCGATTGTAATCTGCAAGGCTGTAATCCGAATCCATAATGCGCGCAGAGCCTTTATGAACAAGTTTTCCCGCATCTTCTTCAAGATGGATTCTTGTGATTCCAACTCTCTTTTTATTTTCATCAACTTTTATTTCCAAAAAACCATGTTCCGCGAGGGGGAGATCAAATTGTGATATTTGATAATCTTTTGGCAGGTCGGGGTAGAAATAATTTTTACGGGCAAAGACAGACCTATTATTGATTTTGCAATTTGTTGCAAGGGCTGTTTTGATTGCAAGTTCGATTGCTTTTTTATTTATGACAGGAAGCGTTCCAGGCTGACCTGTGCAGACAGGGCAGATATTTGTGTTCGGCTGATCGCCAAAATTATTGGCGCACCCGCAAAACATTTTACTCTCTGTCTTTAGCTGGGCATGGACTTCAAGTCCGATTACAGTTTCATATTGAGGCATATTATTATTATAGCGTATTTATTGTGAAAATCTCGCACATAAAGGTTTCTATTTCTTTTACAATCTTTTTTTATTCAACAAATTATTGTTTTTTATGCCAAGTTGTATTCTGCTCGTAAGCATATGCTGCTTTCAGGATAGTTTCTTCATCAAAGGCCTTTCCCATTATTTGAAGGCCGATTGGGAGGTTGTTTGCGTTGCCACATGGGATAGAGATTGCAGGTATCCCCGCCAAATTAACAGGAATTGTTGCAATGTCCGATAAATACATTGAAAGCGGATCGTTTGCTTTTTCCCCTATTTTAAAAGCAACCGTAGGAGATGTTGGAGAAATTAAAACATCGCATTGCTCAAAAGCTCTTTCAAAGTCCTGCTTAATCAAGGTTCTTACTTTTAAGGCCTTTAAATAATATGCATCATAATAGCCTGCAGAAAGAGCATAAGTTCCGAGAATGATTCTTCGCTTAACCTCCGGCCCGAATCCCTCTCGCCTTGTGTTGTAATACATTGTAATAAGGTCTTTGGCCTCTTGAGAGCGATGCCCGTATTTCACCCCGTCGAAGCGGGCAAGATTAGAGCTTGCTTCGGCCGGCGCGATTAAATAATAGGTTGAAACTGCATATTCAAATGATGGAAGTGAAACTTCGGAAAGAACAGCGCCAAGTTCCTCATATTTTTTAATAGCAGATTTAATGGCAAATTTCACATCTTCTGAAATCCCTTCTTCCATTAATTCCTTTATAACCCCAATCTTTAGTCCCTTGATATTTGTAGTTAAAGATTCTCTATAGTTGGGGACAGGCATATCAACCGATGTTGAATCTTTTGGATCATACCCTGCCATTACCTGAAGAAGCATCGCCGCATCAGTTACATCTTTTGCAAGCGGGCCAATCTGATCAAGCGATGATGCAAATGCGACGAGCCCATATCTTGAGATTCGCCCATAAGTTGGTTTTAGTCCGACTATTCCGCAAAAAGATGCCGGTTGTCTTATAGATCCACCGGTGTCAGATCCTGTCGCAAGGATAGCTTCGTTCGCAGCTACTGCTGCCGCGGACCCACCCGAAGAGCCTCCTGGGACACACTCTAAATCCCGTGGATTTTTTGTAATATGCATTCCGGAATTCTCGGTTGATGATCCCATCGCAAATTCATCAAGGTTTGTTTTCCCTATGATTACAGCCCCTGTCTCTTTTAATTTTGTAACAATAGTTGCATCGTACGGGGAAACATAATTTGCGAGAATTCTTGAAGCACAGGTGGTTAAAATCCCTTTTGTACACATGTTATCTTTAATCGCAATTGGAATTCCTGTAAGTGGTGTTATATTTTTCTTGGTTTGAATTTGTTCGTCAGCAATCCTGGCTTGATTTAACGCCTCTTCTTTTGTAAGAGTAATATAGGCCTTAATCTGCGGTTCAACGGATTCAATATGTGCAAAAACTTTCTCTGTAAGTTCAGCAGAGCTTATTTTTTTCTCTATTAAAAGATCATGCAATTCATGCGCTGTTTTATTAATCATTCCTTAGTCCTTATTAATCCTAAAACCTGAATTCTATATTCTCCTGTATCCCAGTTGCTATTCCATAATTTTCGGCACTCGGAACATATTTTCTTCAATCTCCGGTCCGTTTTTTAAGATAACATCAATATCCTTGTATTTTTTCACAACATCCTCACGCATGACATTTGAAATTGGGATTGCATGAGATGTTGGAGGAATATCTTTTGTATCCAACTTATTTAAGTTTTTTGCATATTGAAGAATGTTATCAAGCTGTTTTGAAAAAGTCATTTTTTCTTCTTCCGAAAGGCCGAGCCTTGCAAGATGGGCTATGTGGTCAATATTTATATCCATATTTAAATTATATCGTATTTATTGAAAGTTATAAACCCTGGGTGGTCAGATAAAGAGAAATGTTATGTTATAGGCAATGTGAAAATAAAGATTGCGCCTTTGCCTCTCCCCTCAGATTCGGCCCACATTCGACCGCCATGTTTCTCAATAATGCTTTTAGATAAAGCCATTCCCAAACCTGTCCCTTTTCTTTTAGCCCCTTCTTTATTGGAAGTGCGATAAAATTTTTCAAACAAATGATCTAAATCCCCGGGCTCAACTCCTATTCCTTCGTCTTTTACAGAGATATAAATTTTATTTTCAATTTGTTCCGCCGATAAAATTATTTTCCCTCCAGGATTACTGAATTTTATAGAATTTGATAATATATTTATTAAAACTTCAAGGAGCGCTTCTTCATTCCCGCTGATATTTGGAAGATTTTCTGCGATATGCTTTTCAAAGGCAAGATTATTGGCTTCAAATTGGGGATAAACCTCCGCGATAGATTTTTCTATGATTTTTGAGATGGAAATATTATAGGTTTGAAAGTTTTGCATTTTTGTTTCAATGTGTGCCAAATCAAGCAGATCATTAACCAGATTGTTTATTCGGCGGGATTGCTTTTGAATAATAGTCAATGCTTTTGTTTGGTCTTGAGTTAATGGCCCTGTTAATCCTTCCAGAGCTAATGAGATATATTCCTGGATGGAGGTTAAAGGGCTTCTTAATTCATGAGCAACCATGTTCATAAAGTTTATTTTGTCGTTAGAAAGTTTTTCTATCTCTTCTTGTTTTTCATGAATTTTCAAAGATAGATATGACATTGTATATATTAAAGCTAGAGCTATAAAAAACAGAGAAAAGCTTTTTAATGTGAAATATCCTGGATCTGAGTATACGACATTGGGAAGTATGGCTATTTGATAGTGTGGGATGATTTGCAAGGCTTCAAGTAAATTATTGGCAGAATAAAAGATAATTGCATGGCCGCTCATTAAAATTCCCATGGGTGAACCAAAAAACAACGCTGTTGTTGCAAGATCAATAAAATATAATATATGAAAAGGGCTATCTACCCCTCCGCTGAAGTGGACCATTATTGTTGTTATTAAAAGGTCTGTAAAAATTCTAAGATAGTTATAAAAATTTGTTGTTATATAGTAGGGGGAACTTACTCCAAGGTAATAAAATAATAAGTTATATAAAAAGGCAAAACCTAAAAGAAGATAAATAGGGAAAAATTGAAATTGCATACCAAGTAAATGCGCTGAAAGCACAATGACTAAAATACTGAAAATGACAAAAAAACGAACCTTAATAAGCCAAATAATCCGTTGAGCTGTTTCGTTTGTTGACTTTTCAGTCATATGGCACATATTTTATTACTATACTTGACCAGACGCAAGAGGCAATGTTTTAGACGCTATCTTATAGTTTTAGGGAGGCAGAAGGTTTTAGTGAAAGAGAAGAAAATTCTCCTCTTTTAAATTTAAAGAAAGCTGCGCATCCTATCATTGCGGCATTATCAGTACAATATTCAAGAGGAGGAATTATTGCTATTAAGTTTTCCTCTTTGACTCGTTTTTGTAAATATCCGCGCAACTCTGAATTTGCAGAAACTCCTCCGGCAATAGAAACTGTTTTAACATTTTTATCCTTTGCCGCTTTAATTAATTTTTCTACCAAAGTTTCAACAACAACCTTTTGGAAAGAAGCAGCAATATCGGCTGCTTGCTGCTTGCCCCTTGCCCCTTGTCCCTTACCCCTATCAACATAATTTACGACCGCAGTTTTTATTCCGCTAAAACTAAAGTCATACGCGTATTCCTTTTCAATCATAGGATGTTTAAATGGTATAGCATAAGGATCCCCTTCTTTTGCTAATTTGTCTATGAGTGGTCCTCCAGGATAGGAGAGACCCAAGACTCTTGCTGCTTTATCAAAAGCTTCTCCAGCTGCATCATCGCGGGTTCGCCCTAAGGTCTCGTATTTACCGTGATTTTTTACATGAACGATCATTGTATGCCCGCCAGAAACTAATAGGCACATGAAGGGAAAGAGATTGGAGCTTGGAGGTTGGAGCTTGCCTGCCCGTCCGGCAAGCGGGGAAATTAGCAGGTTTGCATAGATGTGACCTTCCAGATGATTTATTCCTATAAGAGGAATTTTCTGAGCCCAGGCAATTGCTTTTGCAGCACAAAGCCCTACAATAAGAGATCCGATAAGTCCCGGCCCGTAAGTTACAGCAACTGCATCTAAGTCTTTAAAGTTTATTTTTGCTTTATCAAGAGCTTCCTGAATGATGGGGTTTATAAGTTCAATATGTTTACGGGCAGCAATTTCTGGCACGATTCCCCCATATTTTTGATGAAATTCAGTTTGTGTTGCGACTATATTAGATAAAATTTTTACGCCATCTTCCACAACAGCAGCAGATGTTTCATCGCATGATGTTTCAATTGCTAGGATTTTTTTCATAAATCAAATCGATTCGCTTCGTATTTTTTTCTTAATATATGAATAAAGTTTTCTCCATTACATATTTTTTCCAAATCATTTTTATCTACAACTAATACGGAAGTCCCCATGTTTTGACAAGCTTTTTAAACTGCGCTAGGAATGTTACTTGCAAAATCCCACTTTCTATAAATTACAGGAACACCATTATAATTTGATTCCCCTTCTTGATCTTTACATAAAACAAAAGCCTTTTCTGTTTTGGGATATCTATTCATAAAAGATTTAAGCCCTTTAGGTGCATCTCCAATTTTACAGGAAGTCTTTACTTCTATAGGATAATACTTTTGATTTTTTATCCAAATAAAGTCAACTTCTGTTCCATCTTTTAATCTCCAAAATCTTATCTCTGTTTCAGGAGAAACATGCCGATTAAGCTCTAAAAAGACAAAACTTTCAACCATATGGCCTGCATCCTCTCTCGAATTTAGATTGGCAAAATTTTTAAGTATGGTATTTCTTATCCCCAAATCATATAAATAGTATTTTTTTGACTTTTTAAGCTCATTCCCAAAATTTGTGCTAAAACTATGTAAAGGGAAATTTACATATGTTTGAGATAATATTTCTAAATAATTCTCTATAGATTTTGGGGTAAGGCCAATTTCCCTCGCTAAGCTTGCAGTTGCAACAATAGACCCTTGATATTGAGCTAAAAGATACAATAAATTATTAAAAGCTCTTATATTTTCTTCTTTTATTAATGATTTAATATCTTTTAAAAGATAAGATTGTAAGATATCGTTTAAAAGCATTTTTCTTTTTTCATCATCAACTAAATTAACAAGGCCCGGCAACCCTCCGTAAACAAAATAATAATTGAGTGGATCGTCTTTTATAACCTGCCCAATTTCATTAAATGAACAAGGATAAATTTTATAAGTAATTTTCCTTCCAGCCAAAGATTCTTTTATATGTTTGTGTATCTCCATTGAGGAGGAGCCAGAAGCAAAAATTTTTATCCTTTTACCGCTATCATAAATTGCCTTTAAAATATGGGAAATATTTTTTATGTAATGAAATTCATCTATAAAAACAACATCAAAAGAATTTACGAGAAGATCAAAAACTTCTTCATCTGTTTTATTAAGCTCACCAAGAACATGAGGTTGTTCTAAATCAAAAAAACCTATTCTAAGTCCTTTATTTTCAGCTTCATCTCTAATTTTACGAAGTAAAAAAGTTTTCCCTACCTGTCTGGCTCCAATTAAAATGGTTATGTGAATGTCTTCTATTTCTTTTGAAAGCTCCTTAGCGATTTCCCTTTCTATTTCCATGTTAACTATTATATATCAATGCTACATAATAGTCAATATGCGCAATATTCATTATAAATAAAGAAAAAAATAAGAGACCAAAATATGATAGATTGCAAAAAGAAAGGATTCCAATGGCTGTGTTTTTGGATCGCATGAGGTTTCGATTGCTAGGATTTTGGCCACGCTTAATTATAACATCATAAACTTGAAATTTTCTCCAAGAAAACAAGAGAAAAAGAAGAGTAAGATTAAAACATGTTAGAAATTGCAAAAAAATCTTTTGTGCACATTTACAATTTATGTCCTAATGGAAGTTGTTTTGACATAAAAAAACAAGCGGCAGTTAAAGAAGCGGCCTTGGAAAATAATGGAGTAGCATTGGGAGTTGTTCATCCTCTATATTGTGACTCATATAGATTTTATCCCTGGGATGGAGATCTTTTTGTTCCAAGGTATGTAACCAGAAGTGATTATGACACTTATAAAAAAGGATTAGTAAATTATATTAGCAATTTTCATGGTCCTATTTTAGGTTTTCTTGGAAACTCCTTGGACTCCTTCGGCTCCTTAGGAGTTTTGGGTTGGTTGGAAAAAATAAAAATTCAAGCTCCCTCAACTTTTATAATTTTAGAAACATTAGGAGGGAACCCCTTACCTCTTTTTTCTAAAGAAGTGGCAGGCTCTGAGTTTGATGTTGGAGAAGTAGTAATGTCCAACAATAAAATACATATTTTTAAGGAAGATGCGATTAAATATTGGCAATTTCTTAGATTAATATTAGCTTTTGTCGGCATTGATAAAATTATTCTTACTGGAGAACAGTATGTCCCTTGTGGCACATCTTCTCTTGGGTGTGGGCGATGCCGCCAGGCAATTAAGGAGTGTAGGATTTAATGCCAGAGTATTAACCAAACACACTTTTCCCAATGTAAGAATGCCATATAACAAGCCTGTGTCTTTCTAACTTTTCATCAATTTTATTTTTAGGCGCATTAAAACTATAAGTCGTTTGCCACTTCGCAACAAGCCCGTGTTATAATTAAAGAACAATTGGTAATTTATGCATAAAGCTCTTGGGGTTTGCTTAGGCGCTTCTACAATAAAAATTATAGAATTGCATCAGAAAGATGATCATGTTTTTGTGGCTAAGTGTATAGTTGAACCTCACAATGGTAGCCCTCTTAATAAATATATTCAACTTTTAAAAGAATTTGATCTGGATAAGATCGATTATGCTGCTATAACCGGTAGAAAATTTAAGGAGTTTTTAGAAAGTCCTTCTATTACTGAGCCGGAAGCGACTGAAAATGCGCTGGAATTTTTATTGCAAGGAAAAGAAAATATTGCGCAGGGAGCCTTGAGCTTAGGGAGCGAAAACTTTGTTTTGTATAAGCTTAATAAAAGAGGGCATATTATTGATGTCAAAACCGGAAATAAGTGTGCCTCCGGAACTGGGTCATTCTTTCTCCAACAAATTGGCAGAATGAATTTAACTTTAGAAGAGGCGCTGGAAAACCCTCTTTCCGATGATCCACATAAAGTTTCGGGCCGTTGCTCTGTCTTTTGCAAGAGTGATTGTACTCATGCTTTAAACAAAGGGATCCCTTTTAACCAGGTTGTTCACGGTCTATGTTTGATGATATCAGAAAAAGTTTTGGAATTAGTTGGAAAGATGAAACCTAAAAATTTTATTTTAATCGGCGGTGTTTCCAAAAACCGTGCTGTTGTGGAAATTTTAAAAGGACGCATTTTAAACTTAACTATTCCGAAAGAAGCCGATTATTTTGAGGCTTTAGGCGCGGCTTTTTATGCTTTAAAAAATAAAATTGCTATTTCCAATTTGCGAGACATTAAAAAAACAACAAATTCTTTCAGATTTCTTCCGCCGATTAATAAAGCAAAGGATTTGGTTGTTTTTGGGAATCTTGAAAAAGGGGTTGCAGGAGACGGCGATGAATGTATTTTAGGTTTGGATGTCGGTTCGACAACTACCAAAGCGATCCTTTTAAGAATTTCTGATAAGAAGATATTAGATTCGATATATTTACGTACCAATGGCAATCCGGTTATGGCTTCGAGGCAGTGTTATAAGAAATTATCCTGCCTTGATTTTGTAAAAATAATAGGACTTGGAGTAACTGGTTCTGGCCGATATATTTCGGCATTACATGCCTCTACAGACGGAGTAATTAATGAAATTATAAGTCATGCCACAGCGGCAGCCTTTTTTGACAGAGAAGTAGATACTATTTTTGAAATAGGCGGACAGGATGCCAAATATACTTATCTTGTAAATGGAGTTCCGGCTGATTATGCGATGAATGAAGCCTGTTCCGCAGGAACCGGATCTTTTTTGGAGGAAGCGGCAAGAGAGAATATGAGTATTGATTATTTGGATATAGCCTCTTTGGCCTTGTCTTCAAATAGGGCCCCTAATTTTAGTGATCAATGCGCTGCTTTTATAGGGAGTGATATAAAGAATGCTTCTCAAGAAAATTTATCCAAAGAAGAAATTCTTGCCGGTTTGGTTTATTCTATATGTTTTAATTATTTAAACAAGGTAAAAGTTAACCGTGTTGTTGGCAAGAAAATTTTTATGCAGGGAGGGGTTTGCTATAACAAGGCAATCCCTCTTGCGATGGCAAATATATTGCAAAAAAAACTGATTGTTCCTCCGGAGCCCGGCCTTATGGGCGCTTTTGGTGTTGCCTTGGAGGTTTTAAATAAAATTAATATAGGGCTAATGGAAAAAAGGTCTTTTAATCTTAAAGAATTGGAGGCTAGAGAAGTCTCTTATGGAAAAAGCTTTAGATGTGAAGGGGGGGGAGATGGCTGCGATAGAAACTGTGAAATTAATGTGATTGAAATCAATGGCGACAAATATCCTTTTGGAGGGATTTGTGATAAGTATTACAATTTTAAAAAGAAAAAAAACAAAAGCTTTGAGCCTTATGCACAAAGCCTTCAAAATGTCGGGATTAATCATGTAAGAGAAAGACAAAAAAAAGTTTATGACAGATTGCTCATAAAGGCTGAAAAAGAGCCGCGCCAAAATAGAAAAACAATAGGGATTTCAAAGGCATTTTTAACAAATACCCTTTTTCCTCTTTTTTATAATTTTTTTGACAGGCTGGGATTTGATGTTGTTTTACCGGATCAGGTTGACAATGAAGGGATAAAAAGAGTTTCCGCAGCTCTTTGTTATCCTGCGGAAATGGCCCACGGTTATTTAATGAACCTAATCAAGAAAGATGTAGACTATATCTTTTTACCTCATTTGGTAGAGCTTTATTTGGAGAAAAGCGACAGTTATCAAAAAGAATATCAAAGCACCTGTTTTTTGATGCAGAGCGAGCCTTATTTTTTAAAAAGTAGTTTTAAGGAGTATAAAGACAAGTTCTTAATGCCTATACTAGATTTTTACAAAGGGTGGGAGACCCAAGAAAATGTTTTTGCTTCTTTGGCTTTACAATTAGGTCTTGGCCATCACGTCGCGAAGGAGGCTTTTTTGTTCGCATTAAATAAGCAAAGAGAATTTTTTAAATGGAGGAAAGATCAAGGACTCGAAATATTAAAGAGATTAAAAGAGAATCATGATGAAATAGGAATAGTTGTTTTTGGCCGCGCTTATAATGCTTTTTTAGGTGATGCAAATATGGGCATTCCGGAAAAATTTTCAAGCCGTGGATTGCAGATTATCCCTTTTGATTTTCTTCCCTACGAAGATGAATTAAGCGAATATAAATCTTGCTGGGCGTCCGGGCAGGAAATTATTAAGGCTGCCTCTTTTGTCGCAAAACATCAAAATCTTTACGGAGTTTATATTACTAACTTTAGCTGTGGGCCGGATTCGTTTTTAATTACTTATTTCAGAGATATCATGAAAACAAAACCTTCTTTAACCCTTGAACTTGATAGTCATACCGCTGACGCTGGAATAAACACAAGAGTTGAGGCTTTTTTGGATATTATTGAAAGATCCCGTAAATTAAAATCGGTTGATAATAGTTTTACGAAAAACACTAAACCCCGATTATTCACACCAGAATCAATAACTAACAGATTACCAAACATTACTTACGGTATGAACCCCGATTTCCTAATCGGGGCGAATAATCGGGGTAAAGATGAAATTGTTTTTAAAGAAGGAGAGGTGTATTTTCGTGAAAGCAAAGGGAATGATTATCCATTAAAAAACAAAAGAGTTAAGGTTGTTTTCCCTTCAATGGGACAATTGGGCTCTGAAATTATTGCGGCAGCTTTTAGGGGACGGGGGATTAGAGCTGAAGCTTTGCCGATTAGCGATTTTTCTGTGTTGGTGGAAGGGAGGGCTAATACTTCAGGCAAAGAATGCCTTCCTTTAATTTTATGCTGTGGAGGATTAATGAAGTATTTAAAAGAGAGAGAAGACAAGCATGAATTAACGGCGTTTTTTATGCCGACAACTTCGGGAAACTGCCGATTTACGCAATATTCCGTTTATTTAAACAGGCTTATTGAAAAAGAAAAATTTGAAAGAGTCGCCCTTTTGACTTTGACAAGCGAAAACAGTTATGGCGGGTTTGGAGTAAAAGCATCTGTTAATTTGATAAAAGCCATAATTGTTTCTGATGTGATGGATGATATCAAAAATGCGCTTAATGTGCTTGCTCTTGATAATGTTTTTGCTGAACGTATCTTTTATGAAGAATGGCAGAAAATTATTGCTTCCTTTGAAAGTGGGACGGGAGACTTATACAAAGTATTAAGAAATGTTGCCATAAAAATATCAAAGATACCTTTAAGGAAGCAACTTTCTGAGGCGAAAGTTGTTTCTATATTAGGTGAAATTTTTGTCAGAAGGGATGACTTTTCTTGTGGCCCGCTTATTCATAGACTAAACAAGAAAAGCATCATAGCCAAAAGGGCTCCTGTCATGGAATGGCTGTATTATGTCGACTTTTTGATCCAACGTAACCTGCTCGGCAAAAAAATGAAACTTCAGGAAATGATGACATTTCGCACAAAGCTTATTATCCAGGCTTATCTTGAAAGGAAAATAAAAAAAATAATGCAGACTTCCGGTCTTATTCATTATGAATTGATTAATATTGAAAAAATAACAGAAATGGGAAAATCTTTTGTTAATTTAGAATTAGCAGGAGAAACTATATTAGTAATAGGCGCTTTTTTTAAGGAGATCATGAGTCATGTCCATGGAGCTGTTTCTATAGGTCCGTTTGCTTGTTTGCCTTCGCGTGTAGTTGAAGCAATTTTAGCTCAGGAATCGAGCCTTCAGAATAAAATGATTTTGGAAAAAGATGAAAGCTTTTTAAATTTAACTGCAGGAGATCAACTCCCTTTTTTGGCTTTGGAAGTTGACGGGAACCCTTTTCCACAAATAGTAGAAGCCAGAATTGAAGCTTTTTGTTTGCAGGTGGATAGGCTTCATAAAGCTGTTTTAAAACACTGAACCCCGATTATTCACTCCGATTAGGAAATCGGGGTTCATGCCTAGGGAAATTTCCAACCCTCTGATAGAATTCTGTTCGTCTATGAATAATCGGGGTGAAAAAAAGAAGAGACAAAAAAACTCCCGTCTTCTATAAAAACTATCAGTCTTTGAAAGGAAACGGGAGTTTTAGGAACTAATTGATCATATCGAAAAGCTCAGACCCCATATTAAACCTTACAACGTTACGAGCTGCAATTTTAATCTCTTTTCCTGTTTTAGGGTTACGTCCTTTTCGGGCTTTCCTCTTTTTCTTTTTCCAAGTGCCAAAACCGATCAATCTTACTTCCTGCCCTTTTTTAAGAGCTCCTGCGATAGCGTCAAATGTATGATTGATAATTGTCAAGCATTGGCTTTTTGGAAGACTTGTTTTTGACGACAAATAGCTGCTAAGATCTTGTTTATTCATTTATGTTTCACCTCCTTTGGAGTTAAGTTTAACAAAGAAGCTTGCTAGAAGTCAAGTCTTTTCTGGGGTTTTAAAGAGTGACTTTATTGGATCGAACGATTGGCGGTGTATTTCGCAAGGGCCAAGAGTTAAAATCTTGTTTATATGCTTTTTAGTTCCGTAGCCTTTATGTTCTTTAAATCCATATAAAGGATATAATTTGTCCATATCTGCCATTATTTTGTCTCTCGTTACCTTTGCTATGATGGATGCGGCAGATATGCAATTACATTTTCCATCCCCTCTAATAATGCATTTTTGAGGGATAATTGTTCTTGTTTTTTGTTTCCCGTCTATTAAGACTATGTCTGGTCGCGGAGACAGACTTTCTATTGCAATTTTCATTGCCATAAGAGTTGCTTGCAGTATATTTACTTTGTCTATGGTTTTCTGGTCAACAATTCCAATCCCTATGTCGACTGCTTTTTTTTGGATGATATAAAAAAGTCTTTCTCTCTCTTTTTCTGACAACTTTTTGGAATCATCTAATCCTTTTATCTTATATTGTTTTGGAAGGATAACGGCTGCGGCAACCACTGGCCCTGCAAGTGGGCCTCTGCCTGCTTCGTCGACGCCTGCGATAAAATCCAACCCCTTTTTCCTGAAAAAAGACTCTTCTCTTGCATTAGGCATTTAAAAAGTATAGCATGGAAAATAATTTTGAACTTTCAGATTTTGGTTCAGCTTTAAATTAAGCTCAATTCCCAAATAGGCCAAATTTTAACAAGAGCGGGACCTATAATGTTTTTTTTAGGCAAAAATCCCCAGAATCTTGAGTCTGCCGAATTTGGCCTGTTGTCGCCCATTACAAAATAGGAATCTTTTGGTATTTCTACGGGGCCAAATTTTGCGGGGAATGTATTTGGATCATAATAATTATTATATCTTTCCCCTTTTTCTGCAAGCCTTTTCCCGTTTATGTAGACGATCCCTTTTTTTAATTCGATTGTTTCTCCCGAGAGCCCTATTATCCGTTTAATTAAATCTCTGCGGTTTTTTTCATAATCATATGTTCGAAATACTACGATATCAAAACGTTTTGGATTTTTGTGAAAGTCTAAAATATATTGCCTGTCAGATGTCGGGACAGGATTTTTATATATTGGGTTTGGAATTACATAAAAGAATATTTTTTCTTTAAAGGATTCAAATAATGGATTGGGGATGCCGTACGCCATTTTGTTTACAATTAAACGATCATTTATATTTAGTGTCGGTTCCATCGAGCTTGAAGGGATCCAAAACACTTGCAGGAAAAATGACCTGATAAATATTGCAAGGATAAATGCGACTATTAATGTTTCAGTCCACTCCCATGCCCACTTTTTTATCTTTTCTTTATTGTTTTCCACTTAATGAAGTCTTTTTTGCTTCTTCTTTTATCTTTGTTGCTGCAGACCCTACTTGGTTTCTTAGGTAATAAAGCTTTGCGCGTCGAACTCTTCCTCTTTTTATGACTTGCACATTATCTATTTTGGGAGAGTGTAAAGGGAAAATTCTTTCAACTCCGACACCCTGTACAAGTTTTCGTACTGTGAATGTCTCTCTGTTGCTTCCGCCTTTTTTCTTTATAACGATACCTTCAAACGCTTGCAATCTCTCTTTGCTTCCCTCCACGATTTTTGAAAAAACTTTCACCGTATCGCCTACATTAAAAGATGCAACTTTGTCATTCTTTTGCTTTTTTTCTATCTCTTCTATGATTCCCATCTTAAACAACCCCCATTTTAAAAATCAAAACTTTTATCTCCAAAATGCCATGTCCCGTAAGGATATGGTAGTTTATTTCCCAAACAACCGATCTAAAATTATTGCAACAGCAGCTCTTACAGATAGATGGTTATAACTCCCTTTCCCTTTAATAGGAGGTAAAACATAGTCAACTTTTTGCATAGCCTCTTTTGTTAACCCCCAGCCCGTGCCAAAAATCAATAAAACAGGCTTCCTGTTTTTTTTAATTTTAGCTTTTAATGTTTTATAAGGAATAGAACCTACATTTTTTGCTGATGTGGCAACAATTATAGGATCTTTAAGCTCCTTGATAACCTCTTCAAGATTTTTTTTGAGCTTTATTAGCTTAAAAGCTTCGAATCGTGTCCAATTGTGTATAAAGCTTTTTTCGCTTTTCCAACAGTTAACTATCCGTTCCGCAAAAACAATTTGCGCTGGCAATGGGTTTACAACATAATATCTTGTAATACCATACGTCAGCGCACTTCTAGCAATATCATGAAGGTCAAACCCCGTGATACAAGTCGTAATGACCTTCTTCTTTTTATTATACACCGGATAATGCAATAAAGCAATGTAGACTTTAGCCATTTTTTAAGGTTCCTTCCCCATATTCTGTATTATTTCTTCAAGGATCTTCCTATCTTCTTTAGTTAAATTTGCTTTTGCCAAGAGATCCGGTCTTCTAAAAAAAGTTGATTTTAGAGATTCTTTTCTGCGCCATTCTCTTATTTTTTTGTGATGACCTGATTTTAACATCTCTGGAATTTTCATTCCATTATATTCTTCTGGCTTCGTATAACTTGGAAAATCTAATAAGTTATCGTAAAAAGATTCATTTTTTACAGATTCCTCTTCTTTTACAACTCCAGGAATTAACCTTGCGACGCAGTCTACAAGCGCCATGGCAGGGATTTCCCCGCCTGTTAAAACATAATCTCCCATGCTTATTTCATCTGTAACTATGTTTTCCAAAATTCGTTGGTCTATGTTTTCGTAATGGCCACATAGTACTACAATGTTATTTTCCATTGAAAGTTCTTTGGCTTTTTCTTGAGTGAATTTTTCCCCGGAAGGGGTCATAAAGATTATTCTGGGATTTTTATGGTTATGGGAGATATTTTCTATAGCTTTTAAGATAGGCTCTAACTTCATAACCATTCCCGGGCCTCCGCCATATGTTGTATCATCTGCTTTATTATGTTTATCGGTTGCGAAAGATCTTATGTCTATAAGGTTTATTAAAAGGATCTTTTTTTCTTGAGCTTTTTGCAGAAGGCTTTCAGAAAAAGGCCCTTTAAACATTTCAGGAAAGAGCGTTAAAATATGAAAATTCATGAAGATTTTGATTTTTCGGCGAAAGCGTAAAAAATTAAATTCACGCCTTCGCCGATTAATTTAATTGTCTATCCCGCGGATTTCTTGGACAATGCCATCTTTTACTATGATTTCGGCCCCGCCAACTTTTTTATATAAGTTGTCGCCAACCCCGACGGTTACCGGTCCTTCTAAAGGTCCTTGGACAAATTCTGTCCCAATCGTAAGCTTTTTAGCTTCTTCAATTTTCAACAGGAGATCAGATCTTGCGGCAGAAAGCCTAGCCTTTTCATTTTGAAATTGATTTTTAAAAGCAAGGGCTTGTTGTTTTGCCCCTTTTTCTTGGAGCGACTTCATATGAGCCTGGCTTTGAGATGTCATTTGTTCTTCCTGGTTCTCTAAATTTTTTACAGCCCTATCTAATTCTTTAATAAGATTGTCCTTAAATGCCTCCGTAACAATAGCCTTAACCATTACTACTCGTTTTAATTCAACCTGTTTATCCTGATCTTGTTCAGCCATTATTTACCTCCTTAGTCATAAATTCTACATTTACTCTCTTTTGTTCTTTACCGCCTGCGGCTTTAGCCACCGTTCTTATCGCGTTTGCAATTTTGCCTTCTTTCCCGATAACTTTACCCATATCTGATTCTGCCACCCTTACTTCAACTATTGAGACTTTCTCTCCCAGTGTTTCAGTAACTGATACTTGATCAGGGTTTTCTACTAATGCTTTAACTATATATTCTATAAGATTTTTCATTTTTTATATCCTCCTTGAGCCTTGCTTTCTTTATCTGTTTGGCTTCTCTTGTTTTTAAACAGATTTTTGCTCTGAATCTTTAGCAGGATCTTCTTTTTTAGAAGTTCCTTCTGCCGGCTTAGTTTCGCCTGGAGCTTCAGTTGCTTGAGGTTCCTTTTTGGGTTTACGTTTATGAAGTTTTGATGTATCTACTGGTGGAAGTATATTTGCTTTTCCTAAAAGATCTCGGACTTTTTCGGTCGGAATAGCCCCCTTTTTGAGCCAATATTCTGCTTTTTCTTTATTAATATTAAAAAATGAAGGTTCTTTTAGGGGATCGTATTCTCCTAAGATGTCTATTACGTTGCCTGATAATTTGGATTTTGCTTCTTGTACTACAAAACGATATTTTGGTTGTCCTTTTTTCCCTTTTCTCTGTAGCTTAATTTTGGCAGCCATTTTTTATTAATTCACCTATTATACCTTATTAAAATTTTTACGAAAATCAGCCACTTTCATCTGACTGATTGCGAATACCCTCTCAAAAAATTATAGCATAGAAGAGCTTTTTTGAAAAGAGGAAAAATTGTTAAAAGTTTCTTCGAGAGAATCTCCTCCGAATTTTTCTATAAAGGCGCCTGCCAGTATAAATGCTGCCATTGCTTCTGCCACGACAGCTGCGGCTTCAACGGCACAAACATCGGCTCTTTCGACATGTGCTTTTTCTTTATTTTTTGTTATTAAATCTACAGATTGAAGCGGGTTTGTTAGTGTGGAGATAGGTTTCATGGCGCATTTTAGTACAATGGGTTCCCCGTTTGTCATTCCACCTTCAAGCCCTCCTGCATTATTGCTCCCTCTTGAAAATTTGTTGTTTTTATAGAAAATTTCATCATGGACTTTTGATCCCTGAAGTTTTGCGGATTCAAATCCTAATCCTATTTCAACCCCTTTTATTGCATGTATGCTCATCATCGCTTGGGCTAGGAGACCGTCTAATCTTTTGTCCCATTGCATGCAGGATCCAAGTCCTATTGGAACCTTTTCACATTTAACTTCAAATACGCCGCCAAGGGAATCTCCATTTTTTTTCACATTTTCAATAGCATTTTCAATCTCTTTTTCTGAGGATTTCCCTCCAATGTGGATAATCGAACTTGATATCTTGATTTTGAATTCAGATAAAAACTTTTTACAGATTGTGCCAATTACTACTCTTGCTGCTGTCTCTCGTGCGGAGGCTCTTTCGAGTATAGGTCTTAGATCTTTTTGATTATATTTTATCGCTCCGGCAAGATCTGCGTGACCGGGCCTTAATTGTGTAAAAGGTTTTTCCCATGCTTCTTTAGCTTTATTGGGAATAAGTAGCGCAATTGGGGAGCCCAAAGTCTCTCCTTTTGCAATACCGGACAGAATTTGCGCTTTATCATTTTCTATTTTCATCCTATCTCCACGCCCTTTTCCCTCTTGTCTTCTTCTTAAATCTTTTGTTATGTCGTCTTCTGAGATTTTAAGGTGGGCAACCATACCATCTAGGATTGCGACAAGCGCTTCTCCATGTGATTCACCAGCAGTTAAAAATCTTAACATGTGAGAAATTATAGCACTGGGAGATTGGCCAATCAATGGCCTTCATAGAGGCTGGCCTTGATTGAGACTTTACCCCGATTATCCTAATCGGGGTTCACGTCAGAATCAATAACCAACAAATTTACTCGAGGTATGCTGATTATCCTAATTGGAGTGAATAATCAGGATTTATAGTAATAACTTTATTTTTTTGTTATAATTCCTCACATGAAAAAAATATTAATTTTGGTTTTAATTTCTATTTTTTTGTTCTTTTTTGGACTTGGAATCTTTTCTCTTTGGGAGACCGATGAGGTTATTTACACTCAAGTTGCCAAAGAAATTATACAAACAGGGGATTGGATTACCCTTCATTTTCAGGGATCGCCATGGTTTATCCATCCGCCAATGTTTATGTGGTTGACCGCTTTGACGGGTGCTTTTTTAGGTTTTTCCAATTTTATTGCTAGAATTTGGTGTTCTATTTTTGGATTGATTGGCGTTGTTACAGTCTATTATTTTGGCAGGCTTTTGCATAATGAAGAGAGCGGTTTTTATTCCGCATTAGTCTTGGCTACCTCTTTTCAATACATTTTACAATCTCGTATAGCCATTTTTGATATTCCTTTAATTGTTTTGATGCTTTTGGCTGTCTTTTGCTTTTTTAAAGGTTATAAAGAGAAAAAACAGAGATATTACTCGCTTTTTTATATTTTTATGGGATTGGCTGTTTTTATGAAAGGCCCTATCGGTATTTTGCTGCCAGTTTTTATTATTATTCTTTATCTTTTTATAGTTGGTGATGCTCTTAAGGTTTGGAAGGAATGCCATCCGATTGTCGGAATCATTTTCGCGGGCATTATCGGCGGTTGGTGGTATTTGGTTGAATATTTAATTAATGGGCAGGTTTTTGTTGACAGGGTGATAGGATATTATACTGTTAATCGTTTTGCCGGAATAGTTGAGTCTCATACCGGAAGTTGGTATTATTATTTTCCTGTAATTTTTTTGGGGTTTTTGCCTTGGAGTATTTTTCTTTTTGAGGGGATATATAATCTTTTTAAAGAGAGAAAATCAGCAAAAGAGAATATTTTTATCTTATTATGGATTGGAATTGGGTTTGTCTTTTTTTCCATGGCACACACAAAACTTCCCGGCTATATTATGTCTCTTTATCCGTATTTAGCTTTAACTGTAGGAATTTTGTTTGCAACTAAAAAGAAGATGAACTACTCTTTTATTGCGCTTGCTTTTGTCTCTTCATTGTTAATCTTGTTAATATTTCCTTTAACAAATGCCACCTTACTTAAGGAATATACGGGATTGGGATTTGCACTTGTCCCTATGGTTTTTACAATGGGGGGAGGGGGACTCATAGCAACAATTTTATATTTTGCAACAAAGAGACCTTCTTATGCGTTATATACTATAGTATTATCTATGTTTATTGTTGTTTTTATAATGGTGGTTTATACGACTCCCATTATAGAAGGATTTAAAGCTAACTGGCATTAGGCGTTATCCGCGCCAAGTTTTGGTAAAGTTCAGCCTTTTAATTAAATGAAAGTTGAATAAAGTAGATCTTTCAAGTGAATCAAACAATACATATTCATTTATGGCATGTTCATTGTAACCTTCTGGGCCAAAACCCATGGCATAAACATTATAGCCTGCGTTTTTCAATGACCAATAGAAAGTTTGAAGATCGCTGTTGCCAAACGCATTAAAAAATTCTGGAGTTGTATTTAGGTCGGTTTGAAGCACTTTTGTCGCGCTTTTTATTAATGGGGAATTCTCATCTTGCGCTAGTCTGTTGAAGTGAAGATTAAGTTCCCCATAACCTATGTTTTCCCAGTTGCCTGAGAATTTTTTCATATAGCTATTTGTTCTGTTAACTGCCTCATCCAGAAATCTTTTTACCTCTTCTTGTTCAATAAAAGACCTGAAGATTATTTCAAGTTTTGAGCTTTTGCCATTTTTGAAAAAGAAGGGATTTACGCTGGTGCCTATATTGCTCTCTGCAGGCTCTCTCCATGTTGTCTCTGCTGTGATTTCATAAATAAATCTCATAGCAGCCAAAAGCATTAAGTTTGCTTTCCCTTTGTTCGCTGTAAGCCCCATTTTTGTAATTTTTGGAATACCGTTTTCGATACACATTATTAAGCCTTTTCCATCTTCTTCCCCCGCTTCAATGCAAGAAGGAAAATATCCCGACCTTGAAAAAAAGGCAAAATATTGTTGTACTGCGTAAGCAAGAGAATGATCTTGCAATCCATTATTAATATTAAAGAGACCTGTGTGTCCTCCATTGCTTCTGAATGTGTGAATTATATCTGTTATTCCAAATTCATCTGACAAATTTAACTGAGGCAGTTTTAGTGCGTAAGTCCCTGCCATTCTTCGCCTGTTTACTATCTTTGATTGAGTTGATTCCAACTCGACTAAATTTATTTGGCTGTCTTGAGGAAATTTGTTGGAAGAAATTAAGTAATCCGCGATTTCTTGCGCGCCGAATTGGCCCATAATTTCTTCAAGAGAGACAATGATTATATCTATTGCTATGTTGGCAGGAAAATCTCCGATTATTTTTTTGTACATTTCTAAAGCTGTTAAAAGTGTTGCTATCCCTCCCTTCATATCTGATGTCCCTCTCCCATAAATCTTATTTCCTTCTTGTGTTGCAATAAAAGGATTGCTTATCCATCCGTTTCTGTCCGCGTAAACCACATCGTAATGTCCCGTAAATATTAATCGGGTTTTAATTTCTCTCTTTGGGTCAGTAGTTCCGTATAAACTGTAAAATGTTGCATTTGGATTAATCCCTGTTGTTGCACAGAAATCAATCCATTTATTGTTTTTACTTTGAGGAGTGGTAAATATTTCCGTCCTTATTCCTAATTGCAGAAGAGAAGCTTCTAAATAATTTTTGCATTCTATTTGATCTGCTAAATATCGTTGATGTTGCCTATGCATTACTTTGGGATCTATCGTTTGAAATCTTACTAAAGAATTAAGATGCTCAAGAATCTTTCTTTGATATTCAGACGCAAGCACAATCCTTTTTGTTGTGGAAGGGTAAGACACTGTTTTATCCTTTTCTTATATGATTTGTTTATTTATCTTAAGTTGTTATTAAAAAATTTCACTCTTTTTCATGTTATAATTATAAAAAGAAAGATCAAGGGTTTAAGGGGCCGATAAAAAATCTGTAAACCTTTTAGTCCCGAGGAGGCAATAATATGCGAAGCAATAATATTAAAAAAATGGGGCCGTCGAGAGCTCTTCTCCATGCGACGGGCGTTTCACCGCAGGAAATGGATAAGCCTTTTATAGGGCTCGCATCTTCATTTACCGATTTAGTCCCAGGGCATGTTGATATGAGAAGCTTAGAGAGGGCAATTGAAAAAGGGATCCACGCAGGAGGTGGAATCTCTTTCACTTTTGGGCTTCCGGCTATTTGCGACGGCATTGCTATGGGCCATAAGGGAATGCACTATTCTCTTCCTTCCCGCGAGCTTATTGCTGATACTGTTGAGAGCGTTGCAGAAGCTCATCAATTGGATGGGCTTATCCTTTTAACAGCTTGCGATAAAATAACTCCGGGGATGCTTATGGCGGCGGCCCGCTTAAACATTCCAACAATTGTTGTAACAGCGGGGCCTATGATGACAGGTTGTTATAAAGGGAGCAGACTGGATCTTGTCCACGACACATTTGAAGCTGAAGCGGCTTATAAACAAAAGAAAATTTCTAAACTTGATTACGATAACCTCATCTTGAATTCCTGCCCAGGGGCAGGCTCTTGTTCAGGGCTTTTTACTGCAAACACAATGGCTTGTGCCACAGAGGCAATGGGGATGTCACTTCCTTTTTGTGGAACTTCTCTTGCGGTCTCTTCGAAAAAGAAGATGATTGCTTATGAAAGCGGCAAAAGGGTTGTCGATCTTGTAAAAGAAGATTTAACACCGAAAAAAATTATGAACCTCAATGCGTTTATAAACGCGATCAGAATCGACATGGCTCTAGGAGGTTCGACAAACGCTGTTTTACATTTAACTGCGATTGCCCATGAAGCAGGAGTTGAACTTCCACTGGATCTTTTTGACAAAATAAGCAAAGAGACTCCTCATATTGCAAGCATCCGCCCGGGCGGGGATAATTTTATGGAAGATTTTGAAAATGCGGGTGGAATTCCTGCCGCTTTTTCTGTTTTGAATAAAATGCTCAAAAATAATCCTACTGTTTCAGGGCTGACAGTAAAACAAATCGCAAAAGAGGGAATAGTTTACAATTCTCAAGTTATCCGCTCTCTTGATAATCCGTATCACGCGCAAGGAAGCCTTGCGGTTTTAAAAGGAAATCTTGCGCCGGAAGGGGCTGTTGTGAAACAGACTGCCGTTTCTCCAAAAATGATGCAATTTAAAGGGATTGCGAAGGTTTTTGATTCAGAAGACGCAGCTCAAAAGGCAATTTTATCCGGCAAAATAAAAGCGGGGGATGTTGTTGTAATACGTTATGATGGGGCTTTCAGAATCTGTTGCATTAATTACAGACGGGAGATTTTCCGGAGGTACTCGTGGTCCATGTATTGGACATGTATCTCCTGAAGCGGCATCCTACGGGCCTATTTCTGCTGTAAAAGATGGAGATATTATAGAAATAGATATTCCCAACAGAAAAATCGAAGTTGAAATTTCAAAAGATGAAATGAGTAAACGCCTTTCAAAAGTTAAGCCTCATGAACCCAAGATTAAAACCGGCTGGCTTTCAAGATATGCAAGATTTGTAACATCGGCATCAACTGGGGCAGTGTTAAAAGCGTAAGTGTGAAGGGATTTTTGAGGGTTAAAAGTTGCAGGCCTTTACAATAACTATATCTAAGTCACCGTTTGAATAATTTCTTGAATCAGTATATCCGGCGCCAAATAAATAATTTGAAGGCCCCAATAATCCTGAATTAAAACATTCTTCTCCGGATTCCCCAAATAGGAAGTAGTTATTTTGTTCCCCTAAACTTCCTATATTCAACATCAACGCATCAGAGTATGCGCCATCAAAAGCATCTCCTGAATTTGTCTTGCCAAAGATCATAAATCCTGAAACTGTTTTTACTACGGCTTTTCCATTATCAAAATTATTTCCGCCATAAAATTTTCCGTATACCGGCAAATCGCCGGTCTCATCTATCCACAATGCGTTTCCATTTTTGTCTGTTTTTATTGCCCAAATATTCCCGTCCTCTGGTCCGTATGAGTATGTTCTTCCAACAGCAACAAATCCATCCGCAATTTCGATGACATCATATAACTCTTCATTATTTCTTCCTCCAAGGGCGTAATTTGCCCATACAAGAGTTCCAGTTGAATCTATTTTCATGAGAAAACCATTGCGATAGCTCTTGTCGGGATAATTTGTATCTCCAGCGATTATAAACCCTCCATCACTGGTTGCTAAAATGGCTTCCGGATTTTCCTGGCAATCTGAAAGGCCAAGGTTATTTGTCCAAACTATATCTCCGTTATGATCTAGTTTTATTACATAAGTATCTGATGAGTGGGTGTTAAGGGCTGTTGCAATATATGCAGGTTTGCCATTTTTTTCAGTAATGACGACCCCTCTGCCAATATAGTTATAAGCTTGGGTTTCATTAATTTTTTTCTCCCAAAGAAGAAGCCCGTCTTCATTAATTCTTATAAACCATAAAGCTTCCCCAACCTCAACTGACCTTGTTCCTCCAAAAACCATAAAGCCCCCCTCATTAGGGACATGTGCTACTGACATCCCATAGTCATCATAAAGCCCTCCAATGACTATAGGCCAATTGTTATTTTGTATTATATTCCCGTCTAAGTCGGTAGTGAACAAGATTACATCTTTGCCTCCACTGCCATATGATTTAGTATAACCGGTTCCTACATAACCGGCTAAAGACCCATCTGCTTTATAATAAGGAGCAAGAGCTTCTGCGCTATCTGAAGATTCCCCTCCATAAGTTGAGGAATGAGGATCATCTATTATTCCATTGCAATCATTATCAAGGCGGTCACAAATTTCTTCTGCTCCTGGATGTATACTGCTATCTTTATCGTTGCAATCATGAGCGTTTTCTGCATATCCATCAGGGACTGTACACCCAGCGGTAGCATTGTAAGGATCTCCATAGTTGTCACCGTCTTCATCTCTATAAAAACTGGTAGTAGCAACCTCATCAATCATGCCGTCGCAATCGTTGTCCACTTGATCGCAAACTTCTTGAGCGCTTGGGTTTATGATGGGATTGTCATCGTTGCAATCTCCAGAGGCTTGGATATATCCATAAGGTTGCGTGCAAGCTAAAATTGAATTATAAATATCCCCATATAAATCTAAATCTTTGTCCGGGTAATATTGATAAGATGCAGCTCCATCATCAATTACTCCATTACAATTATCATCTATTCCATTACATGTTTCTCCGATGCTAGGATTAATATATGGATTATTGTCATCGCAATCTTCTGAATTATAAACATAGCCCATAGGAGAAGCGCAAGCTGTGGCGCTTGAATATGGGGAACCATAATTATCTCTATCCGCATCTAAATAATATGTGTTTTTGCCGTCTTCATCAATCTCTCCGTCACAGTCATTATCTAAATTATCGCATGTTTCGGAAGCTCCCGGAAAAACTGCTTTATTTGTATCATTGCAATCTAAATTATTGGTGACGTAAAGACTGTTTGGCGGAATACAAGCTTGCTCAGGAATGGCATCAGGATTCCCAAAGAGATCTTGGTCCGCATCTATATAATAATTAATTGTAACTCCTTCATCAATTTTGCCATTGCAATTTTCGTCCCCTCCATTGCAAATTTCTTGTGCGCTTGGATTTATAACCGAATTGTTATCATCACAATCTGTTCCGCCTTGGATCAAATCAGAGGTGGCGCCATCTCTGTCTACATCAACAAGATCCAATCCATTACAATCTTGATCTAAGCTATCATACGGAATTTCATTAGCGCCTGGATATGTATTGGGGTCTTTATCATTGCAGTCCTGTACTTCAACACATTGTAGATCAATTTTTGGATTAAAATATTGATTTTGGACAAAATATTGATCACCATCAATGTCTTCACAACCAGACATTTTTTGTATGGCTGTTGTATCTCCGCAAGCAGCCAACAGAGAAGTTCCTCCAATTAATAATGCTCCTCCGATGGAAAGAGGTTTCGCGGTTCGGGTCCCATTAGTTTTGTGCAAAGAAGTTTTGAGTATGGGTATATTTAATATTAAACCTATAAGTTTGTTCACTATATTTTATTATCGCTCTTATAATAAAAAATTTCAGATTATTTTTATTTCAAAGCTTTTTTATAATGCTCTTTTTTGTAAAATTTGTCTTGTCTTTACCCAGATTATTCACCCCGATTAGGATAATCGGGGTTCATGCCAGAAGGAATTTTGCACAGTTTGTTGATTTCTGAGTTAATCGTGGTTTACTATGAGGGATTGTTGTGTAATACCAAGTTTTGCGATTTGTCATCCCAGCGAAAGCGGGGTCATTAAAAATTTAATCTGAAATTATTTTTTTTGAGAGGCGATAAGTGACCATAGGAGTTCTGTTTTTTAATTTTTAGGAGGAGATAAAATGGCTTTAAATGCTGTGGGTGATAAGGTTTCTACTCAGTGGTATCGAGGGATAGGCTCGACAGCCGGTATGTTTAGAGGGAATGAATCTGCTGCTATAGAAGGGGCCTATAGGCGAGGGAAGGGGACAACCTCTTTATTCTTACTTGGGAAGAGTGTCAACTTTGAATATAAGCTTGCTTTCATCAGAAAATCAGATGCTGAATTTTTGAAGGTCTTAGGAGAGAGAAAAAAATTGTTAGAGAGACAAAAAGAAGAAGTGAAGACATTCCTCTTTGACAGGCGAGGCCGCACAATGGATTCACGGTTTCATGATGAAATTAAAAAAAATTTTGGAGAAGAGTATAGCACCTTGGTTGGTTCTATGAGTGGTATAGTTGTAACTGGTGTAGTACAAGGGATAGCAAACGCAGTTGATTCCCAGATCATAGAAGCAAATAAAATAAAATGGCATAGCGCGATGAAAGAGATAGAAGCAGGCTTAAAAGATGTCAAATGGGAATTCCCTTTACATATGCTTGGCAGGGAGCTTTGTCATAAAGAAACAGCTAGCTTAAGGGATTTTGGTTTTATAGAAATTAATCTTAATGAAGTTGTTGCCGCATTTAGGCCTGAAATATATTCAGATGCGGAAGAGGATGACAGAGGATCTGCAAAAACGACAGTTGTTAACCTTGCTGATGTAATGGGAGGAAGGGATTGCTCTGCGATGACGGGTTTTTCTGGTAGCGAAACCCGCTTGTTGAAATTGCCTGAAAAGCCGAGAAGAGCGAAAGATCTCGGCACAGAAACTCGAATTATAGATGCTAGAGAGTTTAGGGCGGCACAAACTAAAAGATATAACCAGCCAGTCCCAGCTGCTCAAGCTTCCTTACCTATTGATACCAGAGCAGAGACGCGTGTATTAAAGGTTCCCGGGGCAGCACGTCCCGTATTTAGTGATTTTGCAAAAATGCATAAGGGGTGGTTTTGGAGAGTTCGACAGATTTTTGGCGGAAAAAAAGATTAACCCCGATTATTAACCCCGATTATCCTAATCGGGGTTAATTTTTGTTTATAAAATCAATAATTTTTCCTGCGATCTTCGAAAGAACTGGCGGATTGCCAAGTTTTTGCAGAAGTTTTTTGTTGTCCAGCCTTTTTTGGGATTTTAAAATTTCTATTGCTTTATCTGCTATAATATCTGGCCTTGCTTTGCTTTGAACAAATTCAGGGACAAGCTCGTAATTAAGCAAAATATTTGGCATGCTAAAAAACTTTATTTTTTTATCTATCCTTAAAATATACTTTCCTATCCAATAGGTTAACGGATTTACCATATATGCCAT
>MEUA01000045.1 GCA_001771505.1 candidate division WOR-1 bacterium RIFOXYB2_FULL_36_35 | reverse complement strand
TTTTGAAGTTGCGATTGCCACTTCAACAATATTGTTTGGCTTATCATCCGGGGCTTCGCTTGCGACTGTTGTCGGAGTTCTAATTGAGGTTCCTGTAATGTTGATGCTGGTCAAAATAAGTTTGATGACAAGGCATTTTTTTGCCAAGGAAGGCTAATAAGGGGGCGATTTTTTATGGACAAGAAAAAAGTTTTGTTTATATGTATTCATAATTCGGCAAGGAGCCAAATGGCGGAAGCTTTTTTGAAAAAATACGGCGGTGATAAGTTTGAAGTTGAAAGCGCGGGGCTTGAGGCTGGGATACTTAATCCTCTTGTTGTAGAAGCTATGAAAGAGGTTGGAATTGATATTTCAGGCAATAAAACAAAGAGTGTTTTTGATTTTTATAAGCAGGGGAAACTTTACGATTATGTAATTACGGTTTGTGATGAAGCTTCTGCGCAAAGATGTCCTATTTTCCCTGGGAATGCTGTTAAAATGAATTGGAGTTTTACTGATCCGTCGGGTTTTACGGGGACAGATCAAGAAAAGTTGGCAAAGGTGAGGGTTGTGAGGGATTCTATTGAGAGTAAGATTAAGGAGTGGGGTACTGTCTAATTTCCAATCCTTCGACAAGCTCAGGACAAGTTTTCCAATGTCGAATGTCCAATGATGGTATCGCTGTGCGATATTATATAATTAACCCCGATTATTCACCTTGATTAGGATAATCAGGGTTAAATTGTCGACTTTACCAGCATCTAAAATCATTATGCCAATAGCCAGGGTCAAAAGCATAAACCACATAGCCATTTTTTATCCCTTCAATCTTTTCAACCTCAACAGCTTGCAAGCCATGCGTGCCAAGTCCTCTAAATAAGGATGAAAAGACATCATTTATCTCTGGCACTTGAATGCTATATTGGTCATAAAACGTTTTTAACTGCGGATAGGACAATGAGGTAATAATTCTAAATTCCGCATAATAATCACCATGCTTACTGCAGGTTCCAAGATTCCCGAATTTCTTGACAGAGGGACCGACTCTTTTTGTTTGGGGAGGAGGCGGTATATTATTTAGCTGATCAGCAAAAGAATTTAAACGATAGTTATTAAGCAAGTAAGGAAAGGGTAAACCTGCTACCCATAGCAAACCAGCAATCAATACTATAAATGTTAACAGAAAAAATATTTTTACAACAGTATTGACTTTGCCATTTGGTAAAATTCGGCTGAAATTTGTATGCATCTTTTTACTCTCGCCCTCTTGATGTCTTTGGTGTATCCGTATGAATAAAGATAGGCCAATACTCTGGTTTGTTTTGATATATCAATTTTCTTTTTCTGCCAATACACAATTGACAACTTTATAGTAGCGGCAGAAAACTGAATTGAGTGTTCCGGTCGATTTAAGTATAACCAAATTTGCATTGAGGGTGATTGGTGAGTAATTTTACCGGGAGCAGGATTATAATAGCGCTTTTTAAGAATTTCCCTGGCGGTGCTAAGTTTTATCTGTGCTATACCAACAGAAGTATCTTTAATATTTAAGGCGCCCAACCAGTCAAGCCAATCGTCCCACCCCATACGACAATATTCATCGATTAAAATGGCACCAAGTAGAAAAGGATCAATCTTTTGCTCTCTTGCGGCTTTAAAAATAACGCCCCTATATTTTTCAAGGTGATTTTTAATGTCATTGTCTGTTTTAGTTGAGACAAAATCCCCCTTATCATCCTTGATAGTGATAAGGTTTTTTTTCTGTTGTTTTCTGCGAACATAGTCATACTTTTTAATATTTTTATCAGTAATTGCCTTGGCGTAGTTTTTATAAAATGATATAAGCTCAGTGTGAGAAATTGACTTACTGGAAAGATTGTCCGTGGTTTTAGCGTTTGGTTTTGATTTTATGTATGCTTTCCCGTTTCTTTTTGCTAAAGACAGATTATTGATTTTTTGTTGTGTGATAAGAAGTAATATCTCTTCTTTGTCGTATATTTTTAGATTATTGTTAATAAATATCTCTTTTTTTGTTGATCTGTTTTTTACTCTGAGAACGATATCCATGTTGCAATAATATCATAATCGATGAGGGTTTCAAACAAAGCGGTTCAACAAGACAGCAATGACCTTGCCTCTGCCTGTTGGCAGGCAGAGGCCGTTAGGCATCCGCTTTCCACTATCTACCCCGTGGCATGAAAATTGCTGGCACTTGGGTGGAGGTGTTTTTATATGAAAAATGTAGTTCCTGTAGAAGTTATCGAGAATAAGATTTATGTGATAAGAGGATTGAAGGTGATGTTGGATCGGGATTTGGCGGAGCTTTATGGAATTGATACATCACAGCTTAAAAGACAAGTTAAAAGAAATCTAAAAAGATTTCCAGAAGATTTTATGTTTGTACTTTCAAATCAAGAGATTGATTTAATGGTATGCCAAAATGTCATACCATCTAAGTCGTATTTTGGAGGCGCTTTGCCTTATGTTTTTACAGAACATGGAATTTTAATGCTTTCTTCTGTTTTAAACAGCCAACAAGCTATTGATGTAAATATTGCAATAATGAGAACCTTCACAAAATTAAGATTTTTTATGGAAAATAATAAAGTTCTTGCTGAAAAATTGAAAGAACTTGAATCTAAAGTTGGCACTAATACCGACGATATTAAACTAATTTTTGAAACCATAAAACAAATGCTTGCTGTGCCTGAAAAGCCTAAAAGGGGAATCGGCTTTTTGGCGTTATAAAGTCCTGAGAAAGTTAAAAAGGCATAAGAGCCGATATCAAGGAAGCGAAGGGTTATAACATATGACTTTGTTAGAAAACCGTTTTCCTTGCCGCACTAATTGAAAGGCTCGATTCTCACTAGCCATTGGCTCAACAACCTCTTGTATTTCCATCTTTCCCAAGTTTAATAGTGGATGAAGAAACCTGTATCCTGGCCATAAAGTAGCAAGAAGAGCATGATAGTTATTAGGATTCTCTCTTGCCATTCTCATAAGATCCATTGCATCTGAAGATGGCAATAGAAATGCCGCACTAACGCTTCCGCGTCCAAAAATCAACTGTGTATTATTTCCAGTTACCCAAAAAACATGCATTAAATTTTTAAGTGTTTTTTCGGGTCTTGGAATGTATGGTTCTGGTTTGCGAGTAATTCTTTCCCATAATGTTTGTTGTGGTGATTGTGGTACAGGATGAGCAGCATTCCAAAGCACATCGCACCTAAGCGCTTCATGGTCTCTTACATCCATTTCACGAGGGTAAAGAGTTATCAATCCATTAATTGATAATATTGTAAAATGTCCTCTGCCTGGATTAGTAGAATTTGCTACAAAAATTTTCCAGGGGGAAGAAATCTTATCGCTATTATTTCTCTCGCTCAAATTCCCCAAAGACCCCAGCTCACCTTTGGCTTTACTTAAAGAGTGTGTTGAGGCTGTTGGCGGAAATTGTAAAGCCCTTGACAAAGCATTAGAGTACTTTCCTTTTCCTTGGTCAAGACTATCAAGTCCATTAAAACAAAACCCACCATATTCAAAAATGTTTCTAGCTAATTTTGCGACCATTAAATTGCTCATGCATGTAGACCTCCTGTGCTCTTTCCTGCTATAATGTCGACAGATTGTAGAGAGAATTTCAATGAGAGGTGAAATTAAAATGAGAGAAGTGATTATATATCATGGAGAAGATTCCTATTGGATTGCGGAATGCCCAAGTCTTCCTGGTTGTATTAGCCAAGGAAAAACAAAAGAAGAAGCTATTCAGAATGCGAAAGAAGCGATTTCTTGCTAT
This sequence comes from candidate division WOR-1 bacterium RIFOXYB2_FULL_36_35, assembly GCA_001771505.1. Taxonomy (NCBI): domain Bacteria; kingdom Bacillati; species candidate division WOR-1 bacterium RIFOXYB2_FULL_36_35. The sequence continues at coordinate 1,810 of MEUA01000045.1, read as the reverse complement.
ATACATGCTTTAGAAGAAGACCATCTCTCTGTCCCATCAGAACGATTTGACGCCATGGTTGTTGCCGTATGACCAAACTTCCAGTGGCATCTGGCAAAGAATGTATAAAGGCTTTAGAAAAGGCAGGCTTTTACTTTAAAAGGCAGGAAGGAAGCCACGTAGCTTTGCGAAGAGATGTTCCTTTTTGCCAAGTTGTTGTTCCAAATCATAAGGAGTTGGATCGCGGCACGCTTAGGGCAATTATCCGTCAAGCCGATTTGTCTGTCGATGAGTTTAGTCGGTTGTTAAAGTGTTAATTCAGAAATAAATCGGGGCTAAGAATTTCAATAGTATACTGGGACCCTTGATCTTAATTTATTTTCTTCGTATCTACGCATTTCTTCCTCATGTTTTCGATAGTTATCCAAGATAGTATCCACTACTCTTTCATTTAAAGCTTTAGTTAAAACTTTGGCCTCATTTTCAGAAAGAGCGAAATTTTCTGCAAATTGGGAAGTAAAAACATGTATTCTTTGATTATCTAATATTCTTTTTCTACCCAAATCAGTATCCCTATAATATTGACTCCTGACCAAAAATAAGTAAGCAGGTTTAACTCCCAAAAAGATAATTTTTTCCACATTGCTATTTACTCCGTCGGGAGTAGGAAGGAGACGCATTACTACTTTCTAATTTAGCGTCTTGTAACCTTCCTGTAACATTTATGTAATATTCCCGTAACATTGTCATAATATACTTACTCATAAGTTTATTTGCTTAGGAGGGGTATAATGTTTAAAAAAGTAATTTTTGCTTCTCTTTTTCTTTTATTATCCGTTGCTTTTCTTTTGGGTTGTGCTTCTGGAAATAAGGCTATTCAAATTAGAGGTTCAGATACCATGGTTAATCTTGGTCAAGCTTGGGCTGAAGTATTTATGAAAGAACACAGTGATATATCTCTTGCCATTACAGGCGGGGGTTCTGGCACGGGAATTGCAGCTCTTATAAGTGGCGCTACGGATATCGCTCAAGCATCCCGCAACATGGAGCCAAGTGAAATTGAAATGGCGAAAAAACGCGGGATTAATCCAAAAGAATTCCATGTCGCAAACGATGGAGTAACAATAGTCATAAACCCCTCAAATCCTGTAAGCAAATTAACAATGCAGCAGTTGGCTGATATCTATACCGGAAAAATAAAAAATTGGAAAGAGGTTGGTGGCAAAGATGAAAAAATTGTCGCCCTCTCCCGTGACAGAAATTCCGGGACGCATGTTTTCTTTTTAGAACATGTCATCAAGCATGGAGATAAGAATAATAAAGACGAATTTAACCAGAGCGCCCTTATGATGCCGTCTTCACAGGCAATAGTCGAAGAGGTGGCTTCCAATTCTTCCGCGATTGGCTATATAGGGCTTGGTTATTTAAATGATAGGCAAAAAGCGGTGCCAATTGCCAAAGATGGTAAATCACCCTATGTTTTTCCTTCAATTGATACGGTGAAAAATGGTAAATATCCTATTGCAAGGTCTTTATTGTTTTATACAAACGGAGAACCTACGGAAAAAATAAAATCGTTTCTTGATTTTGTCTTTAGTCCCGAAGGTCAAAAAATTGTCTTGAAGATGGATTTTGTTCCTGTAAAATAATAGTAGATGAAAAAACGGATTGAATTTTTAATAGAAAAGCTGATTTTCTTTTCAGGGTTTGCTTCGATTGTTTTTGTCGCATTGATCCTTATTTTCTTATTAAAAGAAGGGCTGTCTTTATTTAGAGAAGTTAGTATCACCTCTTTTCTTTTTGGCACAAATTGGTATCCTATCTCTTATCC
>MEUA01000044.1 GCA_001771505.1 candidate division WOR-1 bacterium RIFOXYB2_FULL_36_35 | reverse complement strand
AATAAATTCTTCTACCAAAGATACGTCCCCAGACGATTTTATCTCTTCAAAGCTTCTATATAACTCTTTTATCGGGCTTCTTTCTATTGTCTTATCCAAATCAAAAGATACTACCTTTTTATATATCATTTCATAATACCTTCGAATAAAGGTTATTGAAATTTCAATTCTTCTGGTGCAAAAATCATATGAAATTTCAAAAAAAAAAAACGATAACGGAGTATGAGGGCATGAGGGCTTGGGAGAGCGCGAGGGTGTCCAGCCCGAGCTTATACAAATTAAGAAGGCTTGAAAGAGGACAGGGAGCCAGCCCAGTGTCTCTTCTTGGAAGGAGAAATAAAATGACAATAACAATAATAGGCAGGGAAATAGCTAGCCTTAGAAATAGGTACGGAATTATTCCTCAAGGAAATATAGCCCTAAGACCAGGGAGTGATTACGAGTTGTCCCCTGTTACAGGTTGTCCCCCAACAAGCGTTCAGGTAGTCGCATCGCCGCTCGAACATCTTTTTACTGCATTCGAAAAAATAGAAGAAAAACTAAATACCCTCCCTGTCGAAAGAGTTGAGAGCATATTAAGCCACTTACTCGAACATGGATCTGGCATTATTACAACGTTGGGCAATGATAGAGCAAGTGATTACATAGAGAAGCTATCTGCTGGCTTGCTTTTTCATAGGGAAAGAATTGGAGAACCTGATTTTGTAAAGACAATGGTTATTGCCTATGAATCTAAATATCTTAAAAATGATTCCGCACCTTTTTTAAGGCTTGTTTTTGGACGTAAGGTTACATCTGCAGACGGAAAAAATAATTTGACATTCAAAGAACCTTTAACTCCTGACGATATCCGCGATTTAAAACTTGCGAGGGATTCAATTTCAAGCTTAGAGTTAGGTGTTTGTAGCGATTTAAGTATGTTGGAAGGTTTTAATAATCTTGAAAGCTTAAGAGTTAAAGCTTTACCAGGAGCACTTGAATCGTTACCAGCATTAAGCAACCTAAAAAGGTTAAGCGCCACTAACATTGGTCCCCGCGAAAGAGTAGATTTATCTGCATTATCACAATCAAAAAATCTTGAGGAACTTTATTTATTTGGTTTTAGATTAGCACTGTCCCAGTTATTAAGTCTAGACAAACTATCATTGCTTAATGTATTTCGATCTTTAATAGAGGATCCAAACAATTTTATTAACTTAAAAAGCCTTAAGAACCTATTTATACCATCCAAATACAAAAACGAAGAAGTAGAAAATGGAGTTTCTCGTAACATAAAGGATTTTTTATAAAAATCATTTGCTCTTTCCATATTATTAACCCCGATTTCCTAATCGGGGCGAATAATCAGGGTTAATTAATTTTTTAAGATAGAATGAGCCCAAAGAACCTATTCTTTATGCAAATAAACATTGCAAAGAACCTATTCTTTATGTATAATATTAGATATGTTCAAGAGAAAGGCTGAAGAGTTATTGTTAGAATGGAAGGATAAAAATGGCAGAAAACCCCTTATTATACGAGGGGCTCGCCAAACTGGGAAAACTACTCTTATAAAAAAATTCTCCAAAGAATTTAAGATTTTTGTAGAGTTAAATCTGGAAAAAGACAACATAAGAAAAATCTTTGATGGTGTCTCTGACGCAAAAAATACCATTCAAAGCATAGAAAGCCTGACAAATCAAAAAATTATTCCAGGAGAAACTCTTTTATTTTTGGATGAAATACAAAATTCCATTTCAGCGATAAAAATGCTCCGTTATTTATACGAAGAAATTCCTGATTTACATGTGGTAAGCGCGGGATCTCTTCTTGAAGTAAGAATGAAAAACGAAGGTTGGGCGTTTCCCGTCGGGAGAGTAGAGTTTTTATACTTATATCCTGTTACTTTTGAAGAGTTTCTATTCGCATTAGATAAAAAAATTCTGCTAATCAATTTAAAAGACGTTAAAATTTCCGACAAAATCCCCCAGGCTGTCCATGAAAATCTTTTGGATTTGCTTTCTCTTTACATAATTGTTGGAGGCATGCCTGAAGCAGTTAATACTTATATTTCAAGCGGAAGCTTAATAAATGTTAAAAAATATCAAAATGATCTTATTGAATCTTTTAAAGAAGATTTTGCTAAATACGCTAGAGCTTCTGAAGTCGAATTTTTAAAAATTGTTTGGGATAGTACGCCCTTTAATATTGGAAAAAGAATTAAATATTCAAAATTGGCTGGGATAGAAAATCGTTCCAGAAATATTTCAAATGCTTTTGATGTTTTACATGAAGCAATGCTTATAGAACGAGTTTTCCCTTCAGTTTCTTTAAGCCCTCCAATTGCAAAAAAATTAAAATCAGCTCCTAAAAGTTTATTCTTGGATATAGGGCTTTGTTCCAGTCTTTTGCATTTGACTAAAGACCAAATAAAAAAAGATTTATTAAATGATGCTTTTAACGGGGCATTATTTGAACAATTCATTGGACAAGAATTGCTTGCATTAAACAGCTTTAATAGAAATTCTCTTTACTTTTGGATTCGTGAAGAAAAAGGGAGTTCGTCTGAATTGGATTTTTTGTTTCAAATCGGAAGCAAGCTTATACCTATCGAAGTAAAAGCAGGCAAACAGGGCTCTTTAAAATCTTTACACCAATTTTTATATAGAAGTGGCAGCAGTTTTGGCATTAGAATATATAATGGAGGTTTATCCCTTAATAAAAACGAATTATCACTTCCAGACTCCAACACATTAAAATATGAACTTATTTCTTTGCCTTTTTATTTAATTTTTAGGGTATTTGATTTCATTATTTAACCCCGATTTCCTAATCGGGGTTCATACCTGGGGAAATTGCCATTAATTCAAACAGTTCTTCAAGAATCACAAACATCCCTCAGTATTGCAATACTGTCGATAAAAATACACTGAAATTTTCTGGAGGGGGGGGCGACAAGTAAGCAATAGGCGATAAGAAATAAGGGGGTGGAGATAATTCATTCAATCATAGTTTCGGTCTTGAAATAAGGAGGAATGCTTAAAATGATAATAAGAGGTTTTCGTCCAATCGAGAAAGTTAAAACAGTCTCTGGCACAATTCAAATGGCTTCTGCTGTGAGGTTCCATTTTATGGGGACGGAAAAATATTTAACAGTAAATATAGATTATTCAAAGCCAAATGAAAAAGTGAAAGGAAACAATTACTTTTCAGAAGGCAGGGCAAGAGTGGCCTCGAAAAAATTAGACCTCACAAATGGGGTTCGCATTGTTGATTTAAGAAACAACAAAGAAGCTCGAGGTTTTGGGGAGAGGCTTGAAGGGATTAAAGCAGACTTTTCTTTTACAGTTGAACATTTCAATCCCCGTGACAAAGCTTTAACTGTTATAGATTTAGATGAACCTAGGTTAAATGTGCACCTTATAAAAGAACAACTTGAAACTACCTTAGAAGAATCAAAAGGCGATATTCTTATTGCTTGTGGAAGTAGAAATCAAAAAAGGGAAATAAAAGACATTTTAAAAACTTTATCCCTTAGAGAAGACATGAAGATTTTTATTGCCGAAAAACCGGCCTTAAGCATATCTATTGGCTAAAATTTATTAAACATAAAAGGAGCTCGAGAATTTTCGAGCTCCTTTTTTTATCCTAAATCGCTTTATCTCCCCGCTCCCCCGTCCTAACCCTTATAATATTCTCAACAGGATAAACAAATATTTTGCCGTCTCCCTGTTGTCCAGTTCTTGCAGATTTTTCAATGGCACTGATTGCTCTCTCGCAATCAAAGTCGTCAACGATGACCTCCACCTTTAGCTTCGGCAAAAATTCAACCCGATATTCTCCAGCCCGCCATTCAAGGACTATTCCCTTTTGCGTCCCCCGCCCTTTTACCTCTGTAACAGTCATTCCAACAAATCCCTCTTCTTCAAGAGCAATTCTTACTTCTTCTATTTTTTCCGACCTTATAATTGCCTCTATTTTTTTAAAACTCATTTTAGTCTCCTCCTAAATTTTTAGCTAAACGCCGTTTCGCCATGCTGAGCTATATCAAGCCCGATATTCTCTTCCGACTCTTTTGCTCTCAAAGAGAAGATAGCATCAACAACCTTTGCAAGGATAAAGCTTACAACAAAAGCAAAGAGAACGACTACGGCTACCGTAAAAGCTTGAATTCCAAACTGTCCAGGGTTTCCAAAGAACAATCCATTTGCACCAGCAGAATTTATAGCTTTTTCAGCAAAGAGGCCTGTAGCCAAAGCACCAACAATTCCTCCCATTCCGTGGCAAGCAAAAACATCTAGCGAATCGTCCAGCCCGCTTTTTGTGCGGATAAGAATTGCATAGTAAGAAATAATGGCCGCAACAGCCCCTATTATTATCGCGGACAAGGGACTCACATATCCTGAAGCAGGAGTAATGGCAACGAGCCCTACGACAGCTCCAGTTGCCAAACCTAAGACGCTTGGTCTTTTGTGAATCCAGCTTACAACCATCCAAGCAAGAGCCGCAGATGCCGCAGCAGTATTTGTAACAACAAAAGCAGAAACCGCAAGCCCGTTTGCCGCCAATGCTGATCCACCATTAAACCCAAACCAGCCAAACCATAAAAGAAAAGCCCCCAAAACTGTAAGAGGAATATTTGATGGTTCCATCGGGGTTTTTCCATATCCTTTGCGTTTTCCAATAACCATTGCCATGGATAACGCGGAAATACCTGCTGTTATATGAACAACGGTCCCTCCCGCAAAATCAAGTGCCCCTATATTTCTAAGCCAACCTCCAATTCCCCATACCCAGTGAGCAACAGGCGCATAAACAAAAGTTGACCATAATAAAATATATAATAAGAAGCTTCCAAAATTTATTCTTTCAACAAAAGCTCCGGTAATAAGCGCAGGAGTTATTACGGCAAAAGCAAGCTGGAACACCATAAACGCAAGATGTGGAATTGTGGCAGCATATCCAGCGTTCGCTTCTTGCCCCACCCCATTTAACCCAAGCCAGTTTAAACCACCTATAAGACCAGCATGATCAGTTCCAAATGATAATGAATATCCGTAAAGCACCCATTGCACAGAAATCAGCGCGAGAATTGAAACAGAAAGCATAAGAGTTGAAAGTATATTCTTACGCCTCACCATTCCCGCGTAGAAAAACCCCAGCGCCGGCGTCATCATAATAACGAGCGCGGTAGAAATTAAAACCCAAGCGGTATCTCCAGCATTTATCATCTTATTTTCCCCCTTTTATATATTTATATCCAACTGCGTAGTAAATGTCGGTTTTGCGCCATTGTTATAGGTGCCATATCCAAATATCACAGAAGTATTTCCTGAAAACATCCAAGAGATTCCATAGAATGTTGCGCCTAAGGCCGACTTTGTGCCTGCATAATCAACGCATGCCCACAACTTATCGTTTATAGCTTTGTCCCAAGTTAAAATTAATCCCGCATTGTCTTTTGCACCTGTTGGATCAATAAGGACTCTCTCATTCCCTGAAAAATATCCAGCAGTAAACCTTCCTGCAACAGGAAATGTTTTAGCAACAACTCCATATAAAACATTTTGGTCTGTTACATCCTTTTGTGTGCCAAACCCAAACCCGCCTATCGCAAAAGACGGAAGAATTTCTTTTTCCCCTATTCCATATTTAGCATTAAAAACAAAAGGGATTTGCTGTGGAAGCATGATATCTGCCCCTATTTCAAACCCTGGAAATATTCCGTAAGTTAAACCCAAATCCGTAGGGAAAGCATACCCTCCGTCAATCGGCCCCTCCTGTGTAAAATAGTTATCTATGCCAAAATGCAGAACTCCTACCCCCTGGATATCTGTTGAAGGATTCCATATCTGCGTGGACGGTGTCGCAAAAGATAAACCGGCAAAAAAGCAAACAAGAAACATAGAAATAAAACTTTTTTTCATTGTGTTTTTCTCCTTTTTTTAAATATACCTCAACAAATTACCCTTTAGTTAGCAATTATCCCGCCAAAAGAAAAAGGATAAAAAAGAGAGAAAATATACTTTTTTGTATGAATTTGAATGCATGAAAATACATTTTTGTATGAATCAATCATAAAAGAGGCACAATTGAAAAAGCAAATACATGATTATATAATGAACCCCGATTTCCTAATCGGGGTGAAATAAATACTTAAAACAGACGAAACAAACCTATGTCAAACATAAGCGCCAAACACAGCATCCAACAAAGACGATTCGAAACGTTCGATAAGTATCAGGCAGAACATTTTAGGCTTCTATGCGAACAAAGACAACCTCAAGCGGCGCTAACGCTCTCCTTATATCCACAAAGCGCAGCTGCAAATCTTTTAAAAGCCAGGATACAAGCTCTTCCTAAAAGACAAAGGAAAGTACAATTATCTACAAAAGAAATCCCTAACATAACAAATGAAGTAGCAAGCAGGTTTTGGGAAAGCAATGACACTAACTCTGATAAAACCAAGGCTTTAGCAAAAACCGGTTTTAATTCTATAAAAATGGCGCTATTCCCGGGATGCTTCAACCCTTTGCATATAGGCCATCTATCAACAGCACTAGGAGCAATACTCTTTGAAAATTTAAATGGAATTATATTAATGCCAAGCGGAACAAATCCACAGAAACCTTTTTCTCTTTCATTTGATATTCGCCATGAAATTATAACAAGCATAATCAACCAGTCAAATATTCAATTCACAGATTTTTACTCCTCAACCCTAAGACAAGATATGGAAACAATATTAGGGGGCATTCCGTTCGCAGAAAATGGATTTACAAGCCGTAGAAGATTATTAGATATCATGGCCTTTTCATTGCTTATGGAGCTTAATCCACATATCGAATGGGTATATTATGTAACTGGTGTAGACAAGGTAAATAGTTATTATAGAAGGCAAAATCAAGCTCTTTTGCTTGATTTGCTGTCCCCGAGAGATATAAAAGTATTATATTCGGACAGAGAAGAAAAAACATTTATCTCTCCGCCACACAATAGCGCAAATTTATGGTTTAACAACTTGATAGAAAGAGGTTTTTTTGTAAGAAACGATCGATTCCCGAGCTTTGATGTATCTTCAACGCAAATAAGAAATGCAATAGCAAGATGTGAATACGATACGTTAAAATATCTTCTCCATTTTAGGTCTCTTCCTACTATTTTCTCATCACGCTATTGCAGCAGTCTCCATAAACCATATAGGATCGCAGACGCCTTTTCCCTGGAATATTGGCACAACCAATTGTCTTCAATGTATGACAGCGATTCCCAAACCTATGAAACTGCCCTTAAAGAAAGCGACCGTCAAAAAAAAGAACTTGCTATGGCCGGAATTTTAGCGGGATCTCCAGCAACATAAATTAACCCCGATTATCCTAATAAGGGTTAATTGCCAGCAGAAGAGCCATCATGTCTGATCTCTATTTTTAGGTTTGATAACCCTTCGGCCGAGTCTTCAATATGTACTTCTATTCTTTCCCCTGAAGGTTTTATGGAAATAAGATATACTGGAGAATAAGTCAACCCTTCTACTTCATAGTTAATCGCGCTAAAAGAAGCTTTAGAAACCAAAGCGTCTATAAAGCCTTTATCTCCCGTTTCATCATAAACTCCGTTTATAGACAAAACCGAAGACTCAGGGTCATAAAATGTCCTGACTTTAAATGAGATAGAGATCCCTAATTGTAACTTGTTTACAAGGTCAGTCATTAGCCCTTTATCTTTTTGTATTGCTTCAATAACCTTCTGTTGTATCTCTGTTTTTACGATATCCATCGGACTATCTTCCTCCGTTCCCTCAATTTTTATCGCAGCTCTTCTATTCACGGCAGCATCGGTGGTAGGAGCTTGGCTTACAGAGGAGACAGCAGGGCCTGGGGTTACAGGAGGAGAAGCTGGACTCATCCCTCTAAGAGATGGAAGAAAACTCAAGTCTTCAGGGCTTTTAGCACGTACCCCAATAATTAAACTAGGAATTGGGACACCATCTTCTACCTTTAAATTACTTCGATCTAAAGCAGCTAAAACCCCTATTTCTCTAAAGGATTGGTGTTTGTGTTCGCCTTCACCCACAACAACTCCCTTCTTATCCTTTTCTTTTGAGGAAGTGGCAAGCTCCTCATTTTTTTCAGAAGGTTGCCCTAAGGTAATCGTCCCGTTACTGTCAATATCAATAGGTTCGATAGAGACGGCGAACCGGCCGCTGTTTGCAATACCTTGATTGGGATTTAAACTAACAAGAGCTCTGTAGTCAGAGTAATTTTTATTTGCAGCCTTATCATCAACGCCAAGAACTTCACCCAATAAAAAATCATTTAAGGTCTTGGGCTCCTGGCATTTAAATTTCCCTGAAATAGCAACGTGTCCATCATCAACTCTTGAAAGAATATAAGAATTTCCATCGTTCAAAGCAACTACAAGCCCTTCTCCTTCTTTCAAACTCCGAAGCTTTTCAATTATTTTTTTTGAAGTATAGCTCCATCCTTTATATGCGCCGTTTGTTTTTTCAGTATCGGCGGCAACTATTATGGTTCTAGTTGCTGATTCCATAGGAGCCAAAGGTTCGTTCGGCATAGGTAAAACATCAGCATTCCCAACGGCCAACGAGATTGAAACTTCCAAATCTCTTATCTTGGTATTTAGTCTTGCAATAGCCTCAGTAACAAGAGCTTTATCACCACGTCCTACCATCTTTTCCTGGGCTTTTTCATAAGCATCTTTAGCTGTCAAAAGATACCTCTTTTTTGCCTTGTCCCCCGGGTCAAGCGCCGCCAGTTTTTTACAAGTATCCACCAAACTAATCAATTCAAAGATAGAGAGCTTGTCAAAAGAGCTGTTAAGCTCATCGAACCGATTTAGCAATGTTTCGTAGCTTTCATACAAATTAATAACATATCTGTCTTCCGAAGCAACAGAATTGGGTTTATCTGGTTGTTTTTGTCCTCTATTAAATCCATGACACCCAAAATTCCTAAAAATTTCTAAATCCATTTAACATCACTCCCATATTTTTTGACTATACTACCTTTATATTTTAATCGTATCAAGTCATGGAAAATTGTATCAATTTTCTTTCCTACATAATTATCGAAAATTTCAGGCTAAAATTGCACCACAATGCTAACAAATAAACCCCACAAGTTACTCATGCGTTAATCCGATTAATAAGCATGGGGAAACCATTGAAATTTAATGCGCTTTCAATGAAATTAGGGCCTATTTTGTTCGATATATAAGCAGGAGATTATAATGAATTCTGATAGAGTTTCTATAGAAACATTAAAAAATTCCGGAGTTCTTCCAGGTCACGATGAACAGAAAGTTTCAAGCATTGGGACAAAAGAAAAAGATGAAGAAGAAAATTCGGGAGGACAAAACCCTCTTTCAATTTTTGATGCAGCTGAGCTTTCTGAAAAAGCAATGTCAACAAGGTTGTCAGAATTACAAAAAGAAACAAATTTTTTAAAAAGGGAAGCTCAAAACAAATTATTATGCAGTTATACTTCTATATATTCCGAAGAAACCCACAGCTATGAATTAATTCCGGATTACAACTCAATTCCAAAAGATGAAAAAACAGCACAAGGGTGGATAGATAATGCTCAAAAGAGCTTTAAAATTTTGCAAAGAATAAAAAAGATGGAGAAAACCGACACAACAATACTTGAAGAGTTGGCAAGACGACAAGAAAACCTAGGAAACGGGATGAGGGCATATTATAAGGGAAACTATAAAAGAGCTTTAAAATTTTTTAGAAAAATTCCCGAGTCAATGTGTGGCCCAAGAGTTCTTCAAGCAATCAACACCTGTTATCAAAGAACTGGGAATTTAAAAGAAGCAGATAGAACAAATGTGTTATTAATGGAAAGGATGGACAAAACTCCATTAAAAGACTTAAGCGCCCCAAGAATATACTCATCCGAAACAACAGCAATAGTCTCCCTCCCTCCCCAAAAATCAGACAAAACAAAAGAATCTCAAGAACAGTTAACAAGGGCAATCAATACAGGAGAAAAACTGCAAAGAGAAGATGAAGTTATAAGCATAGTTATAGCTAAGGTGAGAGCTCTTTCGGAAAAACTAGAAAATCAGAAAAGCAATCCCATCGCAGACAGTGAAATAATGAACTCTTTTGCAAGAGATGAAATTCTTTTTTATGTTGAATTAATGGCAAGATATTTTAGAAAATTAAATGCCTCTTATGACGAGATAAGTTGGTATGAACTTGCAGCAAAGATATTACAGAGCCATCCGGAGTTAGCCAAAATTGTTCAAACAAGATCAAGTAAAGCGAGAGAAAACATATCAATCTTAAATGAAAAAGGGAAAGAAGCATTGACAAGTCTAGCTCCTCCTCCCCAAAACAACCAATCAACCCCAAAAACAGCACAGCATTCCGCTAAACAAGAAGCCAGTACCGCACCCCCAATTGAAGAAATAGAGATTAAGGGGGATAAAGAGCTCCTTATTAAACCTCGGGTTAAAAGCCAGTTTGAGGATCAAGCGGAAAACTCTCTAAGTTTCCAAAAAGAACAAATTACAAGAGGAGAAACCCCCACCCAACAAAATAGCGCTGAAGCTATTGAAAATGGGCAAGCGTTAGTCGAAGCAGAAGAATATGAAATGGCGCTTCTTTATCTTTTTAATAATATCCCTGACGAAGAAAAAGATGATGTGGCGTGGAAGTTGATAGGAAAATGCTATGAAGGGCTTGGAAGAAAAGAAGATGCCGTTGGCGCTTACAGGATGGCAGAGTTAGCTTTAGCCCCAAAAATAAATAGATTGGTAGATTATACAAGAAGCGGAGAGAGAAGGATAGCAGATGGAAATTCATTGCCCACAATAAAGAGCCCGCAGGAAGCACAAGAATTAGCAGAAGACACAGAAAAAGCGTTAGGATATATCGCAACAATGTCAGAAGGAAATGATTTTAAAACGTATGAGCCTGTTTTAAATCTACGTTTAGAGTATGCAAAAGCATGCCAAGCGCTTTTTGACGGGGACTATAAGAGCGCAAGGATTCAACTCTTTTATATCAACGGAAAATCCTTAATGCTGCAAAGGGGAGAGCTAGACAAATCACTCTTTGAAAAAATAGCTGTGAGCTATGAGTTGGAAGGAAAAGAGGCGAGCAGAATAATTGCAGGCTATTATCATAGACGCGCCCAAGGTAAAAAAGGCAAACTTATGTCTCCAAAAGGAGATAATTTTTTTATAGCGTTAAGCTCTCTCTTTGGAAATTCTCCGATAAATGGAACAAAAACCCTTCAATATGAAGTTCCAAGAATAAACAGCATAGAAGATGCAATAGCAATAAGGACAAACGCGGAAGCTGTCGCAGGAATGCTCTCAAAATCAGAATACAACCAAGCCTTTACACTAAAGCTAAACATAGCTTACGCAAATTTCTGGATAGAATATTACAACAACAATTATGAAGAGGCATTGCTTTATATTGAAACGTTTTTATCCAAAAATAATGTTTTAGACGGAAAAACATGGGAAAAAATCGCAGAATGCTATAGTAAACTTGGGCAATATGATAAAGCAATTGATGCCTATAAAAAAGCTAGTGACCTTGCAAAGGATAGCTCAATAGAAGAAAATTTGCTTTTGCAAGCCATAGCAACGGAGTTTGAAAGAGCTGTTTTTAAAACACAAGAATTACTTTATGGAAAATCTTATGACTCTACTTATTATCAAAATATTACTAGTTTAGAAGATGCGAAAAAGCTTATAGAAAACGGGAATATGGCGCTACAGACTATTGCAAAAATCCCGGAAGAAATGATTACTTCTGAAACTTATAAATTAGAACGGGATGCATTCAAACAAATAAGATATGCAAAAGCAACGCAAGAATTTCTCTTAGGTAATTATGAAAAAGCAAAAGATGAATTTTTAAAGCTCAAAAAATCAAATCCTGAAGATTTTCAAATACTAATAATGCTTGCAAGATGTTATGCAAAAGAAGAAGCATACGGAACAGCCATTGCTTATTATCAAGATGCCCTATATAACATCAAAGATCAAACAATTCCTATAAATACACATTTCTTAGAAATAGAAGTTGCCACTTTACAAGAAGAATTTTATAAAAAAATGGCAGAAGCAACCACAAGAAACGACCAGGCAAAAATTGCAAAAATGAATACCCTTCTAGTCGAAGAGCCAAAAGAAGAAAAGGAAGTCTCTCTCCCCACTGCAATAGCAGTAACGGAAAAGAACCCAAACTCTACCGCAGAAATATTAGAAACCCCTGAAGAAAAAATAGAAACAATGGAGATTAAGACGGTGCCCATCGCTGCAACTAGAACAAATCCTAACATCGATTCCATGCAGGCAGGAAAAACCATAACTGCAAAAATGGATGAGTCAGGAATGCCCGTAAGACAAAAGCCGACCGCCATGGCAGGAAATCAAAAAAATCTAGCAGATGCTCTTCACCAAAAACCCATTACAGTTTATATTAATTCACAAACCCGCGCCTTAAAATCTTTCACAGAAGAGGCATTAAAAATAATAGGAGAAAAACTGTCGGAGACATCCCAGAAACACACCCTCAAGTTTAAGGGAACCCTTGCTTTAGAGGTCACGATTAAGATTACTCCTTCTCAAGAAAGAGAAAGTTGTTCCGGCAAAATAGAACAATTAGGAATAATAGGAAATCATCCCAACTTTTTTGATGTTATGGGCAAACCTTCTGTCCAAAATATGATCGATTCTTATTTAATAACAGATGTCCCTTACTATGATAAAACAGGAACACTTTTAATAAATCCAGACATTATTCTTTCAGACAAAAACATTAAAGCGACTAAAATAGACGCCTCAGCATTTTTAATCAAATTTACAGTAGTCATAAGCTTCTAGCTTATTAACCCCGATTATGATAATCGGGGTAGTGGCCACAAAATACAAGTATTGCCAAACGTTCGAAATAAAAGTTTTTTCAGACAGACTAACTCTTCTCCTGCCAAAAAAAACAGAACCTCTGCAATTTTTATGCTATAATTTAGATATAAAAGAGGGTTCTATATGTCTATAGCTCCGATAAAAAAACCAGTCATTTTCAGCCCTTCTCAAGCTGTTAAAAAAGAAGCTCCCAGGGAGCAAAAACCATCCAGCAATCAAAATATTCTGCCAGTTATTATTTATAACCACTCAACAGTGCCAGATAAAAACAGGGAATTTCTCGCAAAATTTTGGGAGGAACAGGGAGATTTACATATAAGCAACGGAGAATATAAAGATGCCTTAATATGCTATAGCAATTCAATAAAATTTAATCCAACAAATTCAATTACTCTATTAAAAAAAGCAAGAATCCTTATAAAGTTGGGACTGGCAAATGACGCCTTGGAATTTTGCACCCGTGCCATAAAGCTGTCAAGCAACCTGACGGAAGCTTTTTGTGTCAAAGCAGACATTTATTTAAGGCACAATCTTCCATCTTTAGCCGCAAAGTATTACAAAAAAGCATTAAGGCATGATCCAAAATCAATAGAAGGATTAAATAGCATGGGAAAAACTCTGGTAAAACTAGGGAAGTTGGCTCAAGCGGAAAAATATTTTTTAAAGGCATATCAAATTGAACCAAATGATGAGTCCCTTTTTCAAATAGCAGAGGTAAATCGAATGAAAGGCAATTATAAAGTTTCAATACAATATTATAAAAGAATTAAACCGGGGAGCCTTTTTTTTGAAAAAGCTCAAGAGGGAGAACGAAAAACATTTCAACAATTAGCCTCAATTATAAACAGGTACGGTAAAACCCTTAACCCCGATTATTCATACTAGAATTTCAATCTCTGATTATCATAATCGGGGTTAATTTTCTACCATTGTCCCAATGCCATAGTCAGTAAATATCTCAAGTAAAATCGCATGAGGAATTCGACCATCTATTATATGAACTTTTTCTACCCCGTCTTTTATGGCGCAAAGTCCGGATTTTATTTTTGGAATCATCCCTCCTGAAATTTGCCCCGAAGATATCATTCCACTTGCTTTTTTTGAATTAATTGAAGATAAAAGCTCCCCCTTATTGTCCAAAACTCCCCTTACATTAGTCATCAAGATAAGCTTCGAAGCTTTAAGGCAGGCAGCAACTGCTGCAGCAGCGCTATCAGCATTAATATTATAAGATTTTTTCCTATGTCCTACACCTATAGGAGATAAAACAGGAATATATCCCAACTTCATCCATCTTCTTAAAAATCTATAGCGAACACCAACAACATCTCCTGTAAAACCAAGATCAAGATCTCTGTTTTTATCGTCTTTCGCCCAATGTTTCTTAGCCTTTATAACTTCTCCTTTTCTTCCAAAAAACCCTTTTGCCCTCCCCCCATTCTTTTTTATTAAAGAAACTATCTCCGAATTAATGCGATTTCCCAAAACATGTTCGACAACACTCATAACATCTAAAGTTGTAACCCGCAAACCATTAACAAATTTGGGTTCAATTCCTCTTCGTTTAAGAAAAAGATTTATCTCAGGCCCCCCCCCATGCACAATAACAGGATTGATCCCAACATATTTTAAAAGAACAATATCCCGCATTACAGCGTTTTTAAGCTCCGGATTTTCCATTGCCGCCCCACCATACTTAATAACGACGGTTTTGCCGCTAAATTTTATCAAATATGGGAGTGCTTCCATGACTGTCTTCGCCCGTTTAATTAAATGTTCAAACATTTATGTATGATACCTCGCATTAATTTTTACATAGCCGTAAGTTAAATCACATCCCCATGCCTCAGCTGTTGCTTTTCCCGAACCAAGATTACACATAATAACCGTCTCTTTTTCTCCAAATCTCATATCAACTTTCATCTTATGAGGGTTAATTTTGGCACAAGTTGCGCCCACGGCCGCAAAAATCCTCCCCGGATTATAATCTTTACCATAAACTGCGCATTTTAAAAGATCAGAGCCCGCAATAGCTTTTGCCGCAATCCTTGCGTCAGCTAAATTTCTTGCTCCTTTAACAATGACTCTTATAAGTTGAGTAGCCCCTTCTCCGTCACGAGCTATCTCGGAAGCCAAATACTTGCAGACAAAATCTAATGCCTTTGAAAATTTTTCTGTTTTTACCTTATCTTCAATTCTAACGCCAGACAATCCGTTTGCAAGAACAAAAACACAATCGTTTGTCGACATACAATTGTCAACGGTTAACATATTAAAAGAAGAATCAACCGACTTTTTTAAAATCTGTTTTAACAATTTCAAGTTGATTTGAGCATCAGTTGTAATAAAAGCATGCATTGTCGCCATGTCCGGCGCAATCATTCCGGATCCCTTAGCAATTCCCGCGATTTTATAGCCGTCAACCTTAACAGCAATCTCTTTAGTCCTTGTATCTGTGGTAAGAATGGCTTCCGCGGCATCATGGCCTCCATCTTCAGAAATTTTTTTAGCTATTGTTTTTATCCCAGAAACTATCTTTTTCATGGGAAGAGGTTTTCCAATAGATCCGGTAGAAGTTACAAGCACATGTTTAACATTGATATTCAAGGCTTTGGCTGCTGTCTCAACCATTTTTTCTGCATCTTTTACGGCGCCGTCCGTGCATCTGCAGTTTGCATTTCCTGAGTTTGCAATTATTGCCCTGCAAACTCCGCTTTTTATATTTTTTTTGGAAACTATAATAGGAGCTGCCTGGTATTGATTTTTTGTAAAAACACCTGCGACAACAGACGGAGAAGTAGAGACTATAAGTGCCAAATCTTTTTTCCCTGACTTTTTTATGCCGCAAGCCATGCCAAAAGCTTTAAATCCAAGGGGAGATGTAATTGTACCGTTTTTTTTCTTCATGGATAGATAGCTGCCATTTTTAACCCTCTTGTTTCATCTAGCCCAAACATTAAATTCATGTTTTGTACGGCTTGGCCCGCCGCCCCTTTTATTAAATTATCAATAGCAGACATTATTATGACTGTTTGTGTGTCATAGTTGATAGAAAGACCGATGTCACAATAATTTGTTCCGAACACATTTTTTGTACAAGGTTCTCCCTCCTCATAAATCCGAACAAAGGGGCTGCCATTATAAAAACTTTTGTATAATCCTAATAAATCGTCTTTAGCATCCTGATTTTTCATGGCAGAAATTTTAGCATAAATTGTATTAAGAATTCCACGATTCATAGGAATGAGATGTGGAACAAAAGTTGTGTTTATCTCTTTATTTATCATTCTTCCTAATTGATAATTAATTTCTCCCATGTGGCGGTGGTTATTGACAGAATAAGCCGAAACCCCCTCATTTCTTTCGCAAAAATGTGTTTTAAGAGACAACCCTCTTCCCGCACCAGAAACACCAGATTTGGCATCAACAACTATAAAAGAAAAATCAATTATCTTTTTTTTCATAAGGGGAGCCAAAGCCAATATTGCAGCTGTGGGATAACATCCGGGATTCCCAATTAATTTAGCCTTTTTAATTTTTCCTCTGTAAAGTTCCGGAAGTCCAAAAACTGTCTCTTTTAAAACTTTTTTGTCCTTATGTTCAAGCTTGTACCATTTTTTAAAAAATTCCTCGTCGTCAAAACGATAATCCGCGCCAAGATCGATTGCCTTTTTGCCTAATTTAATGATTTTAGGAACATAATTCATAGACAACCCATGAGGCAAAGCCAGAAAAACAACATCTATTTTTTTAAGCAGATTATCTAAGCTATCATAGGGATGAGACGCAAGATCACAAATGTTTTTTAGGTGCGGATACCTGTCTGCGATTTTCTTCCCTTCGTTCTCCTCTCCCGACATTATCCACTCAATTTTTACTTCAGGATGATTTAAAAGTAAAGATAACAAAGCTTGCCCCGCATAACCACCAACCCCCATAATTCCCACTTTTATCATGATATCTCCTTTTTAATTTAATAGCTTATCTTTTATATTTTTTTAGATTTCAAGCAACTAAAATTCTTATTCAAATCTTCGGACTTCAAACTTAAACAATTCTATCTCTTCTTCAAGTCCAATTCCACCTTTGCGCCGGCATATTTCAATCTGCTGGGCAGGGGTATTAACTCCTTCCAAATCAGGAAGAAGCAATCCCCGTCGAAAGCCTGATTTTACTATAATACCAAACTTTTTAGCATCTAGCTCTCTTATATTTTTTACACGAACAGGATCGGTCAGAATGTCTACAGAAACCGATATCTCTGAAAGTTCATTTTTTGTTATTTTAGGAAACCTGGGATCTTTAGATGCAGAGTCTATAGCATTTTTAATAATTTCATCCGCAACATTTTCTTTTGTAGGAGCAAAAGTCCCTATACATCCACGCAATGCTCCTGCTTTTTTTATGCAAACAAAGACTCCCGCCTTTTTCTGCATCTCAATGTCTAGGTTGTAAGGAGGAGAGATTATCTCCCCTTTTTCAACATAAGACTCTATAGCTTTTTTTGCAAGATCAGTTATTTTACTCAAATTTAGCCACCATATATCCTACTCCAAAGGGCCCCTCATAGGACAAAACCTCTTGTTTAAAATTTAAACCGTCTATCGCCCCTAATAATATGGCGATTGACCACAAAGCATCTTGGCCTGCAATATTGGCAAGTTTTTGAGGAAAATTTAATATCCCATTTACATCATATTTTTCAACAAGGCTTACAAGTGTTTCGTCAAATCGTTTCCCCTCGGAATGATATCCAGACGGAGCATCGTTTGTTAATCGATGTGACATATCCGCCGACGCAATCACAGCAATGCGGCGACCAATTTTTTGGGCTGCACGGGCAATCATTTGCCCGCACTCAAAAAGCTGTTTCAAAGAAAATAAAGCCACCGCAACAGGAAGAATCGGTTTATTAATTCCACCGTTAGTAATATAATAAAGCGGAACCAATAACCCGTGATCAAGAAATGTTTCTGTGTTTCTTGCTGTTAAGTTGGGATTATCTTTGACTATAGCTAAAGCAAGCTCTACGTCGCCTTTAAAATGAAAAGAAAGTTTTGGCGCGCCAAAACTTGAAAAATCACCATCAAAAACCGGACTACTATAAACAGGTAGACAAACGTAAGAAACATTCCCATGAGGAGTTATTACAATTACAGAATCAAATTGTTTTGTTTTTAATCTGTTTACGATTTCTTTTAGCGCTTTTGCTGAAGAAGCCGCATCCTTTATCCTTTTTCCTCCGATTTCAGGGATAAGAATGGGAGGATGAGGCATGATAGCGCCAAATACTACTGACATGGACATATGATATAACAAACTGTTATAATATTTCAATATCATGTTAAAAATCTCTATTTCAGGAGTACGCGGAACAGTCCCCGATTTTTTAACGCCAGAAGTCTGCTTAGCTTTTGCAAAAGCCTTTGGAACCTATATGCAAGGAGGAACAATTGTTGTAGGAACAGACACCAGAGGTTCTTCCGAGTTTATAAAAGGGATCATTCTTCAAGGCCTTCTATCTTGTGGTTGCAAAGTAATAGATTTAGGAGTAGCTACAACTCCAACGGTCGGAGTAATGGTTAAAGAGCTTTCAGCAAAAGGCGGGCTTATCGTAACTGCTTCTCACAATCCGGAGCCATGGAATGGATTAAAATTTATACGCAGTGACGGAATTTTTTTAAACTCAAAAGAGTTTAAACAACTTCTAGAAATTTATAACAATAAAACTTTTGATGAAAACCCGGGAGGAAGCGCAAAGACTTACACTAAAGCATCAGATATTCATATTGAAAGAATTTTACGCGTCATAAAATCAAATAAAATTCGCAAAGCAAAATTAAAAGTGGTAATAGATTCCTGCAATGGGGCAGGGTCAATTATTACTCCTTTACTTTTAAAAAAATTAGGCTGTGAAGTAATAGAACTTAACACCACCCCAGCAACCCCTTTTCCCAGAGGGGCAGAGCCAACTCCGGAAAATATAACACAGCTTGCCGAAATTGTGAAAAGGGAGAGGGCTGATATAGGGTTTGCGCAAGATCCTGACGCAGATAGACTTGCAATAGTTTCTGAAAAAGGAATCCCCATCTCTGAAGAATATACTCTTGTTTTATGCACAAAATACATTCTTGCAACAAGTTCTTCCTCGAGAAAAATAGTAGTTACAAATCTTTCTACAACCTCTGCCATAGATAATATTGCCCGCGAATTTGGAGCCATAGTAATGCGAACAAAAATTGGAGAGGTCCATGTTGCCGAAGCAATAAAAGAACAAAAGGCACTTATCGGAGGGGAAGGGAACGGAGGAATAATTTTCCCAGAAGTCGGATTTAACAGGGACAGTTTGTCGGGTATCGCATTAATTCTTATGTTATTAGCAACCCAAAAAAAGAAGTTAAGTGAGATAGTCGCAACAATACCTCAATACATTCTTATAAAAAAGAAGATAGAATGTCATTCACAGCAAGAAGCTTTGGATTTTTTAGAAAATGCAAGAATAAAATTTCAAAAAGATTCATTAGATTTAACTGAAGGAGTAAAAGTTATAAGAAAGACAGGATGGCTGCATATAAGGGCTTCTAATACAGAACCCATAATCCGCATTTTTGCCGAATGCAAAGACAAAAAAACAGCCGAAGAATTTATTTTCGAAGCTTTAAAAGATTGATCTTTAAAAAAAATTAAAAGGCCTACAGCTTTTCAACGACAATTTTAATATGGGCTATTACAGCATGATGGAACTTAACACTTGCAGAATATTCACCAAGTGTTTTTATGTGATCATTTAAGTTAACTTTCTTCTTGTCTAAGTCAATTCCGTGCTGTTTTTTCATTTCATCAACAATGTCTTGAACAGTCACAGAGCCAAAAAGCTTTCCTTCTTCTCCTGTTTCAGCTTTAATAACTAAAGACTTTCCTTCTATCTGCTTGGCTAACTCCTCCGCCTCTTTCTTCTTTTGAGCTAAGAAGGATTCCATAGCTTTTAATTTTGCTTCAAATTTTTTTAAGTTGACAGGAGTAGCAAGAATAGCCTTCTTTTGCGGAAATAAATAATTCCTGGCATATCCATCAGCAACATCTGTCACACGGTTTTCTTCTAACAAGATTACTTTCATTTTTATCTCCTAACTTACTGTATATGGGACTAACCCGATATGTCTAGAACGTTTAATTATTTTGGCAACCATTCTTTGGTGTAAAGAACAACATCCTGTATTTCTCCGTGGAAGAATCTTGCCCCGATCAGAGATAAATTTACGGACAAAAGGGAGATCTTTATAATCTAGCTCTTTTTTATCCGCGCAAAAAAGACAAATCTTTTTTTTCCTTTTTTTATTCAGTTTTGGCTTAATATTCATAACAAAAAAAACCTCCTAAAATGGGATCTCTTCATCAGCCTGCTCTTCTGAGCTATTAACGCTTACATTTTCAGCCTTACCAGGCTCATCTGTTCTTTTTCCAAGCATTTGCATATCATCTAAAGTAACCTCAGAAAAAGATCTAGGCTGTCCATCTTTTCCGGTAAATGTTCTAATTTCCAGCCGACCAGAAACTGCAACTTGGCGTCCTTTTTTTAAATATTCCGCACAAATTTCAGCAAGACGCCTCCACGCCACAACGGAAATAAAATCAGCCTGAGAATCCCCACCTTTTTTAGGTCGATTTACCGCAATTGCAAACCTAGCAACGGCAACGCCTGCAGGAGTATAACGAAGTTCAGGATCCCTGGCTAAGTTCCCCACGAGAAAAACTCTATTGTACATCAAAACGGCAAATCCTCCTCAGGGAGAGGTTCAATCTCTTCAAACCCGCTTGTATCTATACTAGCACTAGAAGCAGGAACAGAGGCAGCAACCTCATTATTCTTATCTAACGCACTTAAAACAACAATTTTTGTAGCCAAAACTTCAGTCACCCATTTACGGCTTCCGGATTGATCCTCATAAGAACGAATGCGAAGACGCCCTTCAGTTAAGACAATTTTATCTTTAACAACTTGCTTTACTTCTTCTGCAAGAGACTGAAAACATACAACTTCAATGCGTCCAGGCGTTTGATTAAAGCCACCATTTATTTCCATCCAAAACTTAGAAATAGGAGCACCCTCAACTGAAAATCTGGATTCTGGAGTTGAAAGGACTCTTCCGGCCAAAATAATTCTATTGACGCTCGCCATCAACCGCCTCTTTTGTCTTTTCAGAATTTGCCATTTCAGGAACAGCTATTTCCGGCTCTTCGATTAAAATCTTTTGCTCTTCAGATATGCGAGAAATCATGTGGCGAATAATATCTTCTTGAACACGAAAATCATCTCTTAGAGCAAAAACGGCATCTCCATCACTTTTAAATTTAATTAGAATAAAAATGCCATCTTTTGAGGGTTTATGCTTCTTCATTCTAAACGGAAGTTTGCGATTCCCCATTTTCTCACTTTTTACAAATTCGCCCCCAGCCCCTTCTATCTTCTTCTTAGCGCGAGAAATAAATGCTTCTAACTTATCTTCTCCAACACTACTTTTTAAAATAACTAAAGCTTCATAGTCTCTCAAAGACAATTCCCCCTTCTTTAAACAAAGATTAATTATAGCACAAATTTAAGATGATTTCAAAAAAATAATCAGGAAAACCTTATATAAACAATATCGCCATCACACATAATATAATCTCTCCCCTCAAGATGAACCAACCCCTTCTGTTTAAGGAGTTCAATTTTTGAAAAAATTGAAAAATCATTAAAATGAATGACCTCAGCAGCTATAAAGTTGTTCTCCATATCAGAATGAATTTTGCCTGCACTCTTCTGTACCGTTGCTCCTCGTTTAATTGTCCAAGCATGGGATTCTTTATTATTTGAGGTGAAAAATGTTATAAGATCAAGTAATTTATAGCCTACAGAAATCAATGCTCCTAGACCGTTTTTATCCACTCCAGATGATTTCCTATACTCTTCAGCATCATCTTGGTCCATATCCCCAAGTTCCAATTCCAGCTTCGAACAAATAGAAACCACAAAAAAACCTTTGGGGGCAGCAAATTCTTTTATCTTTTCAACCATTTCTATATTGCCGGACTCATCTACATTTGCGACATATAAAACAGGCTTAAAGGTAAGAAGAGGGAGTGCTATTTTTAAGTCTTCCATATTATCCGGGAAATTAAATTGGATTGCCAAGTGCCCCTCGCCTAAATGCTTCACAAGTTTTTCGCAAATATCAAGTTCTGACAACATCTTTTTATCCCCTGTTTTTGCGCGGGATTTTAAGTCTAATCTCTTTTTTTCAACTAGTGCTAAATCCGCAAGGATAAGTTCAGCTTCTATCAATTCAATATCTTTTATCGGTTGAAGAGTTCCGCTGACATGTGTAATTTGCTCTGATTTAAAACACCTGACAACATGGGCTATAGCATCTACATTTCTAATTTGAGACAAAAATTGGTTGCCAAGCCCCTCCCCTTTGTGTGCTCCCTTAACCAATCCTGCTATGTCAAAAAACTCTATAGTCGTCGGAACAGCCTTTGCAGACTGAAGATTTTTATGAATAAAAGCCAACCTCTCATCCGGAACGGCAACAATACCAACGTTTGGTTTAATAGTAGTAAAGGGATAATTTTGTATATCAACCTGGTTATGCGATAGCGCAGAAAAAAGAGTGGACTTCCCAACATTTGGCAACCCGACTATTCCAAGAGAAAAACCCATATACTAATTATACTACATGGGAGTGTTGCGTAATGACAGTTTTTTAAATTTGTCATCCCCGCGAAAGCGGAGCTCCACCTCCCCATAAGGAATAAGGGGATAAAGACAAAAGTGTAATTTATTAGTCCATGGCGACCCGGAAGCCAAAGGTGTTGCGGCGATACTCTGGACGAAAGCGGCCCCGGTTCGCACCGCGGAAGTCATTCGGACGGTCGCCAAGCCAAGAACCACCGCGCAATACCCTATAATAGCCAATTTCAGGCCCCTTAGGATTGTTCGTCTGATTAGGATCATGTCTCCCATGCCAATCAGCTACCCATTCCAAAACATTTCCTGCTAAGCCCATTACTCCTTCTGGAGTTGCTCCTTCAGGATGAGCATCTACAGGCTCTGTTCCTTTTTTATTTCCATCCACACTAGATGTCAATCTTGATGCATCAAACTCATTTCCCCATGGATATTCGCGACCCTCTTGCCCTCTTGCTGCTAATTCCCATTGAGCTTCGGTTGGCAAATGATAATTTTTTCCTGTCTTCTTACTTAACCATTTACAATATTTTACTCCATCAGAATGAGAAACATTGACAACTGGATGATTAGCGTTTGCAGGATCTGCCACTATTGCTGGAACTTCCTGATTTGTATCTTCAAGATATTCTTTATATTCCCTGTTTGCCACAGGGTATTTACCTATACTGTAGCCAGAAACAGTGACCTCTCTCACCGGTCGTTCATCCTTGTCATCAGTACTCCCCATTTTAAATGTAGCTGTAGGAATTTGAATCATCTCAATTATGGTGCCAACTGAAGAATAGGCTAAACCTTTCAAAAAACAACCAAAAGCAGCAAGTTTAGCAGGATCAACCATAGCTTTGTGCAGCATATTCTTTGTAAAAGGAAATCCATAGGCTATAACATCTGCGATAAATTTTTCAATTAAAGTTACATCCTCAGAAGATTTTATCTCTTTAAAGCTTTGATATAGCTCTTTTATCTGTTTTCTTTCTATTATCTTATCTAAATTGAATGATACTGTCTTTTTATATACCATTTCCTATACATTTCGAAAGAGACATAATGAAATTTCACGATTAAAAATTATGAAAAATTATGAATTTAACCCCGATTATTCACGGTGAACTCAGAAATCAACCCCGATTGTGATCATCGGGGTTAAGATCAATTCCCGCTTCATCCGTTAAAGAAAAATGCTCAAAAAATCTTTTTGTTGTTTTTTGTATTTGGAGAATGAGCAAGAAGATCGTGGCCCACAGCCAAAATTTTAACAGGTTTTTTTATTGCGGTATATCTTCCAGGCATAAGAGTACCTAAAAAAAACTGTCCAATGCCGGTACGAATAAGTCTTAAACAGGGGAAGCCTACAGCAGAGGTCATCCTCTTAACCTGATGATTTTTCCCTTCGCATATTTGTATTTCAATCCATGAGGTTGGGATTGTTTCCCTAAATCTTACAGGTTTTTCTCTTTCCCACAGTTTTGGATCATTTCTCAATATTTTTACTTTTGCGGGAAGTGTCTTTTCGCCTTTTATTACAACCCCTTTTCGCAGGGTGCCAAGCATCTCATCGGTTGGAACCCCTTCCACTTGAGCTAAATAAGTTTTGTAGACTTTATTTCGCGGGTTACTTAATAAAGAATTAACATCTCCATCATTTGTCAAAAAAAGGAGTCCTTCGCTATCAATATCCAACCTGCCGACAGGATAAACCCCCGGAATCTTTATATAATCCTTCAAAGTTCTGCGCCCCATTTCATCAGTAAATTGGCATAAAACTCCATAAGGCTTATTAAAGACTAAATAAATTTTGCCAGGCTTTTGCATTACATTAAAAGGTTATCATGTTTGAGGTGAAAATTATAGATCATAGGCGCATATATAGTTTACACAGATTATTGGTTGATATCAAACCAAACAAACATGACCACCCTCTGACAACTGAACTATGATGGATATAGGAGGAGAAGAAAGCCCCTCTAGAATATTATATGGGGTGCTTACGGGCAATAACTGCTCAACTAAATATAATCTTTCGCCTTCGAAATTCATATGACCAATAAAAGGGATATCATCTGAAATAAAGGTCGTTTCAGTATAAGTACCCTGCGGTAAAAACAATTGATCGGGATGAGAATAACTTGCATGAACTAAGAAAAGATCTTCTGGGCTTATATCCTTTATTATTTTATGTGGAATCTCTTTGCCATTGTTTCTGTTTTTTGTATCAAGATAACTTTGGTAATCCATTAACACATGGCCTGAAGGGACTACAAAATTTCTCCCATCTATATGAATCGGAGCCTCTCTCTCTTGGGCAAATTTAATTACAGCTCCTCTCAAGCAGGCCCAGCGTGAGTTATGCGATGCTCCGCCTTGTAAAGTTATATTTTTTATAGTACTTCCTACAGGAACTCTTATAATTTGAGAACCCTGTTCCCTGTAAACATTTGAAAGACTTTGTTCTATTTCTGGGGGCAGAATCCTTACATAACGACCAGCAAAATTTGTTGGAGTGACTTGCATTTTATTTCTTTTTAAACCTCGAAACTGTAGCAGAAAATAAGCCTTTTATTACTTCAAAAGGTTTTCCTTCAAAATTGGCCGTAGCTATGGCTCTGTATAAATCTCTATCAATCACCTCTTTGCCGATTTCCTGCTCCAAACTTTCAGAGACTTTCCCTTGTTGTACAAGCGTGCGTCCAGCTTCCTTTATAATGTCCAGTTTTTTAGCTATTTGAGGTCTTGCTTTTGCTCCTGCCGCAGGAATAAAAATATATCCTGAAGGGATCCATTGGGTGTTTTTACAAATTGCTTCAAAGTGGGTTTTTACCGCATTAAAATTGTCTAATTCTGGAAACCCACAGGAAGAGATAAGTATTGCTTTTTGTGTTTTTGGCTTACGGATAAAATGTCTTGTGTGGCCATCTTTATCAATATACATACCGCCTTTCAATAGCGGGATCATTCTGTCTAAAACTTTTTTCACATGAGATGGAATACCATCCACGAAAAGAGAGAAGGCCAGTATTACAATATCTGCCGATTGAATTTCTGGCAGAATTTTATCCATATCATCTCTAAAACAACATACGCCTTTTGTTTTTGTCCAACAGGTCAAACAACCAATGCAATGGCCTATTTCCATTTTATGGGGATAAAACTTGGAAATTTGTACAGCCGCACCCAACCCTTCAACAAAAGAATTTAACATTTTGTCGGTAAAAGAATTTTCTCTAGGAGATCCTGATATTGCGAATATTTTCATGATTAACTCATAGGCTTCAAAAATTTATTTATCTCTATAGATTATTATATCTATTTTTCAATCTATTTCAATTAAATGTTATTTAAATTTCCAATTCATTGGATTATTTACAATATAATTTCGTATCCGTTTTAATGATTGGTTGTTGCGGATAATATGTTCATAATAATTATGTTGCCAAATTTGTTGGGTCGGGGTATTTCGCAATAGATTAATATATTTTGTTGATACGGTTTTAAATGCCCCAATCAACCGCCCCAATGGTTTACGTTTTTCAGGATTATTCATCGTAGGGATGGTCATCGTCGTAGGGATGGTTCGCGTCGTAGGGATGGTTCGCGTCGTAGGGATGGTTCGCGAACCATCCCTACGACGATGGTCGTCGATAATTAACACACCATGCAAATGGTTTGGCATAATTACAAATGTATCCAATACAACATAATAATATTGTTTTTCCAACCATTCCCATGTATTGCGTGCAATTTCACCAAATTGGGTTAATTTTATTTCCCCATTTTCAATTTCACCAAATAAACATTCCCGATTTTTTGTGCAAATGGTAACAAAATAAAATCCAGGCCTTGAATAATCATAATTTTTCAATCGAATTGATCGTCGATGATGTACCCCTGGATTGTATTTCATATATGAAATACAGCAATTTTCATTCCATGATGGCGAAATTTCAACAGACAGAACCCATTCCTAAAATCTATTCCCTAATTGATTAAAAAATATTCTAACGCTATAATCTCAAAAAAGGAGAAAAAACAATTATGAATATTGCTAAATCAATAAAACTATTAGTTGCCGTTTCCGTTTGTCTTCTTGCGGGTTTTGTGGGTTCAATTTTTACAACCCCGGCAATTTCGACATGGTACATTACCTTAAATAAGCCTGCGTTAAACCCTCCAAACTGGATTTTTGCCCCTGTCTGGACAACCCTTTTTATTTTGATGGGAATTTCGTTGTTCCTTGTTTTACAGGAAGATATGAAAAAAATAGAAACCAAAATAGCCATTGGGTTCTTTGCAGGTCAATTAATCTTAAATATTTTATGGTCAATTTTATTTTTTGGGTTTCATTCTCCTCTTGCAGGATTAATAGAAATCGGCTTTCTTTGGATTGCAATCCTATTTACAATCATCAGTTTTTGGAGAGTTTCGAAAGTTAGCGCAATCCTTCTTTTGCCTTATCTTTTTTGGGTAAGCTTTGCTTCGATCCTTAATTTTTTAATATGGGAGCTTAATTAAGCCTTATGAAAACAACAATTTATTATTTTTCATCTACAGGTAATTCTTTAATAGTAGCAAGAGAGCTTGCCGAGAAATTGGGAGAGACGGTTGTTTCTTCTATTCCTAAGACAATCAATCAAGAACTTGACCTTTCTGCTGATAGAATTGGAATTGTTTTTCCAGTCTATATATGGGGAATGCCAGTAATTGTTTCAAAATTTCTTAAGAAATTTAAAAACATTAAAGACAAGTATATTTTTGCCGTTGCAACCTATGGTGGATTTCCTGCAGGAACGCTATTGCAGGTAGAAAAGCAGTTAAAAGAGCAAGGAAGCAAATTGAATGCTGGGTTTGGGGTAAGGATGCCAGGGAATTATACCCCTATGTACGGCGCAATTTCTGAAAAAAAGCAATTATCTATGTTTAAAAATAAAAATTCAAAAACAGAAGAAATTGTAAAATCAATTAACAACCGTATAGAAAAAATAGAAAAAAACTTTTTCCTGACAAACCTCCTGTTTTCTTCTGTTATTTATAAATTATCAATAAAAAATATAAATAATATGGATAAACAGTTTTGGGTCACTGACAGATGCAATAGTTGTGGTATCTGCGTCAAAGTTTGTCCAGTTAACAATATTAACTTAATAGAGGGAAAACCCGTTTGGCAACACAAATGCGAACATTGCCTAGGTTGCCTACAATGGTGCCCAAAAGAAGCAATCCAATTCGGGAAAAGCACAGCTAAAAGGAAAAGATATCACCACCCGGATATTAAAGTACAAGATTTTATGAATTGAGCCATATCCTTCATATATTTTAAAAAGCAATGAATAAAAGGCCAATATTAAACAAAAACATATCGTTTAAAGATTTCAACAATTGGTATTTTGAAAAAGATGAATTAGTAAATTTTTGCAGAGACAATGGGCTAAAAATAACAGGGCAAAAACTGGATATAAAAGCTAGGGTTGAAAACTTCCTAAAAACCGGAGAATCTCATCAAGCGCCCATCGAAAACAATAAAAAAACAAAAGAGATCAAGCAAACGCCTCCAAAAAGCATTAACGAAGAAATTCCTGATAACTATACTAGCTCAGAACTATACAGGAAATATTTCAAGTCCGTTATTGGTCCGCATTTTCATTTTACCGCCTATATGATGAAGCATATGAAAGAGCATCCTAAAATGACTTTTAAAGACTATATCAATGAATGGATCGCAGAATATGAGAGAAGAAAAGATAAAAGTTATAAGCCCCAAATAATGAAATCATGTGAGTACAATCAGTACATTCGAGATTTTTTTTCTGACAATCCAACTCGCAAATTAAAAGAGGCCATCCAATGCTGGAAATATAAAAGAAATTTGCCTGGCAACAATAAATATACTAAAGATGATTTGAGGATTTTAAATGTAGGAAAAAATGAATAAACTTTATCAATGATTTTGAAGTTTTATGCGTTTACGGTCTCTAACTTCTTAACACGTCCATCCAGATTATCTAGCCTTGAATCCTGTTCTTTATCTTTTGCAAATGCAAAAATTCTGTCTTCTCGTGATTTTTCTAACTCTCGAATAATTTTATCCTGGCCAGTAAGCAGCCTGTCAAAGCCAGTATCAACTTTTGCTTCAAGCTCTTTGAGTTCCTTTTTCGTAGCAAATCTTTCCAGATCTGCTTTCGTAGCAAATCTTTCCAGATCTGCTTTCGTAGCAAATACTTCTTTTAGTAGCTCTACATCTTTTTTTGTTATAGCCATTATAAAAGAATTTTAGCGTTTTAAAGTTTTAACGTCAAGCAAATCCTTGACAGCAAATCCTTGACACCAAAACCTTATCTTCTGGCAAAAAAATTCACCCTTCTAAAAGTTTCAAAACATTTACCGTCATTTTGGATGGTTTCTTTAATCATTCGATTAACAACTTCATTGCGAAAACTCTCTTTGTCTTTCTTATCCACGTATACAAGTAATGGGACAAGGCTTGGTTGGTCAACCCATTTAACCATAGAATCAACATCAGGGAAAACCCTATCCGCATTTTCTCCCCAAACCTTTTCTTCTTTAAAAGGCATTTTATTCGCTAAAGCCTGATATTCTTCTATTGTCGGCATAAACCAAGGCCATTCGAAATTTTTAAAATAATTTATATATTTATCAAGAGCCATGACTTCTTTAATAACTTTAAAAAAGTGAGAGCAATTCCCGTCTGCCGCAAAATTAAAACGAACTACACCATTAGTCTTCAACGCTTTATAAACTTTATTGAGCAACTTAAAATGGTCTTTAATCCAATGAAGGGTTGCATTTGAAAAAACAAGATCAAAATCATTGTTGAAATCAATATCATTAATATCTTTCAATTTAAAGGTTAGGTTGTCAGATTTATAACTATTTCCAGATGTTTCAATCATACTTTTAGAAGAATCAATGCCCAACACTTTCCCGTAAGGTAAAAGCTTTGCCAATTGAGCAGTTATTGCGCCGTCACCGCAACCAAGATCGAGGACTCTTTCATTTCCTTTGAAGTTAAATTCAGAAATCAATTTGCTTCCCCATTCTTTTTGGTGAGCAGAAGCCGCTTTATATTTCTTACCGTCAAACTCAAATGTCATATTTATTCACTAAATTGTTGTCGTGTTTATGGTGCATTTTTATAATTATGCATCGGAGATTCCAACTTTTTTGCTTTTAAAATTAATGGTTAAAACCTTGTTTATAAAAAGTTTAGTTCCAACCAAGATGTCATTTGTTTTATTTGACAATATATAGGTATATTTTTTCTTTTTACAAAACAAAATATCCCCTAAATAAACCTTATCTTTGATTATTTCCCCGCTTGCTAGTTCATAAGCTTCGTATCCAATAAACTGCCAAGAGGTGAGTTCTATTATTTTTTGTGGGATACTTATAAATCCATTAAACCCAGTATCAATGACGGCCTCAAAGTCTTTTCTTTTATTTTCAACAAGCAAACCGATTTTAATTAGTGGCTCAAAATTTGAGTTGACTATTCCATCCATTTTTTGCGCCTAAATTTATGAACAGCAGGAAAACCTATGCGAAAAAAATCGAAAATTTTACCTGGAAATTCATGTTGAGCTTTCAGTGCCGCATCAAGCTCATCTATTCCAATTACGTAACCGCCAGAATCAGGTTCAATTGCAACAATTTTGCCTTTAGAGCTCTTCTCCAACTTGGCTTTTAATTTTTTATAAATATTTCTACCTTTTTCAAAAGTATTCATATGGTTGAAATTATACCATTTTTGAGCTGTTTTTCGTAGTTTTTCAT
>MEUA01000043.1 GCA_001771505.1 candidate division WOR-1 bacterium RIFOXYB2_FULL_36_35 | reverse complement strand
AAAAGCTTTAATCTTTCTTATCCGGGGAATGACTTATAATGCAAAACATATTAAAAAACAGCCTTAAAAAAGGGCTTGTTACAAAAAACCTCTCTTTTAACAAAGACGAAATAACTGTTTTAGGCAAAGAGTTGAAATCAGCCATAATAAAAAAATTCGGCAGGTCGTTTCATATAAGAGAGGTAGATACGGGGTCTTGTGGCGCATGCGAATCTGAAATAATTGCAATTACAAACCCAATTTACGACATCCAAAGATTCGGAATAGACTTTGTCGCCTCGCCTCGGCATGCAGATGCCCTGCTTATAACAGGGCCTGTTTCAAAGAATATGCTTCTGGCTCTCAAAAAAACATATGATGCCATGCCGACACCAAAAGTTGTAATTACCCTAGGTTATTGCGCATTAAACGGCGGAATATTTAAAGATTCTTATTATATCGAAGGAGGAGTAAACAATATTTTACCTGTAGCTCTTCACATCCCCGGTTGTCCACCCACACCCCATCAAATAATAAAAGAGTTATTGAGTTTTATAACATACAGTAAACAGTAAACTGTACACTGTTAACTCTACACTTCATGTCTTGTGTCCAATGTCCAAATCCAGTTTCCTTAAAGATTGCTCTTCACCAAAGACGATCATAACGTCACCTTTTTGAAGGACAGTATCTGCGCCCGGAACCACAAGCATCTGTCCATCGCGTTGAATAGCCATTATAGAAATATTATATTTACTTCTTAACTTAAGATCTTCAAGAGTCTGGCCTATAAAACTGTCAAAAACATTGATACCTATTATTGTCAAATTTTCACCTAATTCAAGATAATCAAGGATTTTAGTTGATGTAAGCTTATTTACAAGTTTAATTGCCATATCCTGTTCGGGGAAAAAGACCTGATCTACACCAAGTTTTGACAGTATCTTACCATGAAGCGTATTTTGAGCCTTGCAAACTACCTTTTTTATCCCAAGAGACTTACATATTTGAGAAGCTATAATATTTGCCTCAATATCAGAACTCTCGGCAATTATCGCAACATCACAATCAGAAACGCCCGCCTCCTTTAATGACTCTTCATCCGCAATATCCCCAATAAAGGCATGCGTAACATGATCCTTTATATTGTGGATTTTGCTTTCATCCTTATCAACAACAATTACCTCCTGGTTTTTATAAAATAGTTCCCTTGCTACTTTTGATCCAAAACGACCCAAACCCAAAACAGCATACTGCTTTCTACCTGACATTTTTTTCCTCCTATCCTATTGAAATACCTTCCTTCGGATACTCGAGCTTATGCTCTTTTTGACCTGTAAGAAAAGCCAAAAGCAAAGTCAAAGGCCCAACACGCCCAATAAACATACATAACATAATAACAATTTTACCAACAGTTGTTAAATAAGGCGTTATCCCCATAGAAAGCCCGACTGTGCCAAAAGCTGAAACAACCTCAAACAAAAGCGATAAAACAGTCTTATCCTTTTCAAAAAAAGTAAGCGCAAAGACAGCGCTACAAACTAAAAGCAGAGCAAGGACTGCTATCACAAAGGAACGTCGAACTGTCTGAAACGGTATCCTTCTTTCAAAGATAACCGTATCTTTTAATCCCTTAAGT
Organism: candidate division WOR-1 bacterium RIFOXYB2_FULL_36_35; assembly: GCA_001771505.1. Classification (NCBI taxonomy): domain Bacteria; kingdom Bacillati; species candidate division WOR-1 bacterium RIFOXYB2_FULL_36_35. The sequence goes on along the minus strand of MEUA01000043.1, from coordinate 4,626 downwards.
GTTGCCCATATTGTGGACAAAATAATAGAAAAAGTTGTAGTTTTAATCCCACCGCCGGTTCCTCCGGGAGAAGCGCCAATAAACATAAGCAAAATAGTCAAAAGCAAGCTCTGAACATAAAATTTATCAATAGATAACGTATTAAAACCAGCTGTCCTTGGAGTAACAGAATGAAAATAAGAAGCCATTATTTTCTGGGAAAAAGTCAACGACCCTAATGTTGAAGAATTATTTTGTTCAAAAAAATAAAAAAGAAGAGTTCCTACTGCTATAAGAAAAATAGTCGTAAAAACAACTGTTTTAGAATGAAGAGAAAATCTTCTATTTTTTAATATATCAGAAATAACAATAAATCCTATTCCGCCAATTATTATAAGAGAAGTTATAACCAAATTTACTACAACATCGGTACAATAAGGAGCTAAATTAACATTCCCTGCCGGCAAAGCAAATCCTGCATTACAAAATGCAGAGACAGAATGGAATACAGCATATAATAAACCTTTTTTTAACCCCAGAGAAGGCCACCAACGCAAAAATAAGATTAAAGCGCCTATCCCTTCCACAAGAAAAACTATAGCAAATATTTTTTTGACAACTGAAACCACTTCACGCGTAGAATAAATATTTAAAGCTTCTTGCATCATAAGCTTTTCAGAAATAAACATTTTTCTTCTAAATAATAAAAAAATAAATGTTGAAAAGGTCATATAGCTCAATCCGCCAATTTGTATGAGGGAAATAATAACTACCAAGCCAAATAAAGAGAAATGAACTCCTGTATCTAATACCACAAGACCTGTAACACATGTGGCGGAATTAGCAGTAAACAATGCATCTATAAACTTTGTAGAAGAGCCAATAGACGAAGAGATAGGAAGAGTCAAAAGAAAAGCTCCTGTAAGTATTATGATAAAAAAGCTTAAAACTATAATAAAGCTTGGGTTAACCTTAAGCATATCGGAAATCATTGTATAACTTCTTCAAATGCAATGCAATATCTCTGCCGTATGAGTTTGCAGCTACGCTGGAAAAGCTCAAATAACTCTTAAAAACTATGTTATAATATTTAAAGAGATGAAACATTCAAAGATAGTATTAATAATCTTTGCAGTTTCTTTAGCCGCTTTTTCAGGGCTTCTAATACAAATTTTAATTTCTATTCCAAAGATTGAAAAGCTAGAGACATATATACCATCAGAAGCAACAATTTTATTTTCTTCCGACAATGAACCACTTGCAAGATTTCACAAAGAAGAAAATAGAAGAGTTGTCTCCTTGTCACGCATGAGCCCTTATATCAAAAAAGCAACTGTTGCAATAGAAGATGAAAGATTTTATAGTCATCACGGAATAGACATTAGAGGGATAATGAGGGCGACAATTGCAAACATAACAAGAGTAAGACTGTCCGAAGGGGCATCAACAATAACACAACAACTTGCCCGCAATCTGTTTTTGACTCGTAAAAAAAATATTATCAGAAAACTTGCTGAAGTAATTCTTGCTTTTCAAATAGAACGCCGCTTTACAAAACAAGAAATACTAGAATACTATTTAAATCAAATATACTTCGGACACAATGCTTATGGGATTGAATCGGCATCCTATCTTTATTTTAATAAACACGCAAAAGACTTAACTCTGGCAGAATCAGCAATGATTGCAGGAATCATAGAAGGCCCAGAAATATATTCACCTTACAAAAATTTAAAGCTCGCAAAAAACCAGCAACGCATAGTTTTATTAAAGATGGTTGACCTGTCAATGATTTCTCTCACAGAAGCACGAATATCTTACAACGAAACGTTAAATTTGCATCCGGAAAATCTAAAAAAATTTGGCAATCTGGCCCCCTATTTTGTAAATTATATATTTCAAGAACTTATAAAAAAATTTGGAGAAGAAGCGGTAAATAAGGGGGGGCTTAAAGTATATACAACGCTTGACACAAACATGCAAGCAAACGCGGAAGAATCAGTAGACTCTTTTATCGAAAGAGAAGGCTCAAAATACAATTTCTCACAGGCATCATTGCTTGCAATCGACCCGAGGAATGGACACATAAAAGCCATGGTTGGCGGCGCAGATTTTGTAAAAAGCCAATTTAACCGAACAATACAGTCAAGAAGGCAGCCGGGCTCTTCTTTTAAGCCGTTTATTTATGCAACAGCTATAGAAAAAGGGATTTCTCCGGGAACTGTAATTAAAGACGAACCAACAATTTTTGAGGTTTTTAGAAACAAATGGAATCCTTCCGGAAAATGGACGCCTCAAAATTTCAATGGGAGATTTTCCGGTAATGTTACGATGCAATATGCTCTGGAAAAGTCACTAAATATTCCCGCCATAAAAACTTTAGATAGAGTAGGCATCCCTTCTGTTATAAATATGGCCAGAAAGTTGGGAATAAAAAGCCATTTAGAGCCGGCTTTATCTCTGGCATTAGGAGCTTCTGAGGTTACTATGCTTGAAATAACATCCGCTTTTGGTGTTTTCGCAAATGAAGGGATTAGATATGAGCCAACAGCAATAACTAAAATTGTTGACAGAAACGGGAACACAATTTTTATAAGTGATGAAAAAGGCGAGCAAGTAATAGATTCAAACGTTGCAAATATAATTGCATTTATGATGCAAAGAGTTTTAACTAATGGGACGGGAATCGGTGGCCGTTTAAATCGTCCTGCCGCGGCAAAAACCGGAACATCACAAGATTTTAAAGATGCTTGGTTGATAGGATTTACTCCTCAACTTGTTACGGGAGTATGGGTCGGAAATGATGATAACAAACCAATGAAAGGGGTAGCGGAAGTTTCTGTCTGCCCGAGAATGTGGAAAGATTTTATGACAAAGGCTTTGGCGTATGAACCACCTCTTAATTTTTCACCGCCTGTGGGATTGTATCCTTATAAGATATGCCTCGATTCAGGTTTAGTAGCAACCTCCTATTGCCCAAAGAATAGAACAGTTGACACTTTATATTTTGAAGAAGATGCTCCAAAGGCTGATTGCAATATACATATATTTGAAACAGTAGAAAACCAAGAAGATGAAAAAAAACAAAATTAAGTTTGGAACAGATGGTTGGCGCGGAGAAATAGCAAAAGACTTTACATTTAAAAATATAGAAAAAGTCTCTTTGGCTTTCGTGCAATACCTAAAAAAATTCAATTTAATAAAAAATGGAATTGCTGTAGGCTACGACAACAGATTCCAATCAGAAGATTTCGCAAGAGTTGCGGCAAGTATATGTTCAAACGCAAACATAAAAACCTTTTATTCTGAAATATCACTCCCCTCTCCCGCACTTTCCTATTTTGTTAACACAAATAAACTTGACGGCGGAATTATGATAACAGCAAGCCATAACCCAAGTAATTGGAACGGTTTTAAAATTAAAGAGTCTTTTGGAGGATCCGCAAAATCCGAAACAACCAAAGAAATTGAAGCTATATTAGAAGAGATGAATGAACCCATAAAACCTGCCGACAAAGAAAATCAGAAGTATGAATTATTTAACCCAAAGCCAGAATATTTAAAACATATTTCTTCGTTTGTTGATTTAAGCATCATAAAATCCGCCGGCATTAAAATTATCTTCGATCCTATGCACGGAAGCGGAGCAGGATACTTAAAAGAAATTATTCCGGAAATTGAAGAGATAAATTCAAACCGCGATCCTCTTTTTGGGGGAGTTAACCCTGAGCCACTGCCAAGCAACCTAACAGACCTTATATCTACAACGAAAGAATCAATATTAAAAAATAAATTGTCAGTTGGTATCGCAATAGATGGCGACGCAGATCGAATTGGGGCTATAGATCCTGATGGAACATATATTTCATCACATAATGTTTTTTCCTTATTATTAAAACATTTATACGAAAATAAAAAGCTAAGGGGAAAAATTGTTAAGACATTTAATATTTCAAGACTTGTAGAAAAGCAGGCCAAGGAATACGGCCTGGAAATAATAGAAAAACCGATAGGGTTTAAGTATATAGTTGAAGAATTTTTAAAGGGTGGAGTGATGATCGGAGGAGAAGAAAGCGGAGGGATCGGAATTATAAATAACATACCAGAAAGAGATGGGACATTAAATGCTTTATTACTTTTAGAGCTTATTGCCATAACAGGAAAAACACTTTCTCAAAATCTAAAATCAATAATGGATAAATTAGGTTACTACTATTATGACAGACTGGATTTACACATCAAAAGAGACCTTTTTTCCTCGAAACTTGAAAAATTAAAAAACATTAAAGACTTTGCAGGTAACAATGTGACAAAAATTGAAACATTAGACGGCGTAAAACTAAATTTTCAAGATGGATCATGGATACTATTTAGAGCATCCGGAACAGAACCACTCCTTAGGATTTATTCTGAAGGGACATCAATTGACCAAGTTAAATTCCTCCTGGGGAAGGGGGAAACATTCATTAAAGAATAAATCAGGGTTAAAACCCCAGTTTAACTTCGTAATATTGACTCTCTATAACTTGACCCACATTAGGATCATAAGCTTTCCTGACTTTCTCTTTTATGTATCACAGACAACAGCCCTCACCCAACATTCAGACAAAAGAAAACTTTTTCTATTATATTTTGCCTTAAAGCATC